>JBKJQM010000446.1:0-9655 GCA_046594005.1 Mycobacteriales bacterium | reverse complement strand
GACGGGCAGCCCGAGGGTGAGGTTGGGGACGAAGTGGTTGTCCATGACGTCGACGTGCGCCCAGTCGGCCGCCCCGTCGATGCGCGCCAGCTCGTCGGCCAGCCGCGCGAAGTCCGCCGACAGGATCGACGGGCTGATCTGGGGGGGGCGGGGCACCGGGAGCTCCTTCGGGCGACGTGGGCATCGTAGGGCGCACCGCCGACGGGACCGGACACGTTCCGGTGACCTCCCCCGACCGGTCCCCGCCCGGTCCTAGGGTGCTGCCATGAGCCGCCTGCTGCCGCTCGCGCGTCCGGACTACGACGTCGCGGTGGACGACCTGCAGGCGCAGCTCGCAGCGCTGCCGGCCGGGGCGCCCGTCCGGCTCGGCAAGCGCACCAGCAACCTGTTCCGGACGCGCGTCGACGCCGGCACCCCGCGCCTGGACGTGTCGGCCTTCACGGGGGTGCTCGAGGTGGACGTCGACGCGCGCACCGCCGACGTCCTCGGCATGACGACGTACGAGGACCTCGTCGCGGCGACGCTCCCTGTCGGCCTCATGCCGCTGGTCGTGCCTCAGCTCAAGACCATCACCCTCGGCGGCGCGGTGACGGGCCTCGGCATCGAGAGCAGCAGCTTCCGCAACGGCACCCCTCACGAGTCGGTCCTCGACATGGACGTGCTCACCGGCACCGGCGAGGTCCTGCACGTCACCCCGGACGGTCCGCACGCAGACCTGTTCGCCGCGTTCCCCAACAGCTACGGCACCCTCGGCTACGCCCTCCGGCTGCGGATCGAGCTGGAGCCGGTGCAGCCGTACGTCTCCCTGCGGCACGTCCCCTGCGGCTCGGTGGCCGAGGCCGCGGCGCTGATGACGCGGGTGTGCCGGGCGCGGGAGGCCGACTTCGTCGACGCCACGTGGTTCTCGCCCACCTCGGTGCGGGTGACCCTCGGGACGTGGGCCACGCAGGTCCCGTACGTCTCCGACTACACCGGTCAGCACGTCTACTACCGGTCGGTGCAGGACCGCGACGAGGACCACCTGACGGTGCACGACTACCTGTGGCGCTGGGACACCGACTGGTTCTGGTGCTCGCGGGCGTTCGGCGCGCAGAACCCCAGGGTGCGCCGGCTGTGGCCTCGGCGCTGGCTGCGCAGCGACGTCTACTGGAAGCTCGTCGCCTTCGAGAAGCGGCACGGCTGGAAGGCCGGGTGGGACCGCCGACGCGGGCTGCCCGAGCGCGAGGACGTCGTGCAGGACGTGGAGGTGCCGGTCGAGCGGCTGGCCGACTTCATGGACGTCTTCGCGCGTGAGGTGCCGATCGAGCCGGTGTGGTTCTGCCCGCTGCAGCAGCGCACCGCGGACCGCACCTGGCCGCTGTACGCGCTGGATCCGGCTCAGCTGTACGTCAACGTGGGCTTCTGGTCGACGGTCGCCCTCGAGCCGGGCGAGGCCGACGGGACGCACAACCGCCTCGTCGAGCGGCTCGTCGAGGACCTGGGCGGCCACAAGTCCCTGTACAGCACGTCCTTCTACGAGCGCGACGAGTTCGCGCGGCTGTACGGCGGCGAGCAGTACGCCGTCGTCAAGAAGGCGTACGACCCCGACGGGCGACTGCTCGACGTCTACGACAAGTGCGTCCGGAACCGGTAGTCCGAGGAGGCTCCATGGCTCGACTGGGTGTGGCAGGGGCGGTGCACAGCGTGCTGCCGTCGGGCGTGGCGGTGCGTGCCTACGACGGGTCCTCGGCGGGCCCGTCCGGCGCGGAGGTGGTCGTCCGGCTCCTCGACCCGCGTGCGCTCACGCACCTGGTGCTCGCTCCGGGAGAGCTCGGGCTGGCTCGGGCGTACGTCGCGGGGCTGGCGGACTTCGAGGCCCCCGACCACACGGCGGCGCTGCGGGCGCTGAGGACGGCCGCGCACATCGGCGACCTCACCTGGACGCAGCGGCTCGAGGTGCTGCGTGCCCTCGGCCCGGAGGTCCTCCACCTGGTCGAGCCGCCGGCCCAGGAGGTGGGGGCCAAGCGCTACCTGTCCGGTTTCCGGCGGCACACCCGCGGACGCGACGCCATGGCGATCAGCCACCACTACGACGTCAGCAACCGCTTCTACGGCTGGGTCCTCGGCCCGTCGATGGCCTACACCTGCGCGGTCTACCCGACCCCGGACGCGACCCTCGAGCAGGCGCAGGCCAACAAGTTCGACCTGGTGTGCCGCAAGCTCGGGCTCCAGCCCGGCATGCGGCTGCTCGACGTCGGGTGCGGCTGGGGCGGCATGGCGATCCATGCGGCGCAGCACTACGACGTGGAGGTCGTGGCCGTCACGCTGTCGCGCCAGCAGGCCGAGGCGGGGCAGAAGGCGGTCGCCGAGGCGGGGCTCGCCAAGCTGGTGGACATCCGGCACAGCGACTACCGGGACGTGGCGGAGGGCCAGTTCGACGCCATCAGCTCGATCGGCCTCACCGAGCACATCGGCCTCGCGCAGCTCGACGCCTACGCCGCCCGGCTCTCGTCGCTGCTCGCCCCGCAGGGGCGGCTGCTCAACCACTGCATCACCCGGTCCGACGACGACAGCCCGGCGATCAGCAAGCGCGGCTTCATCACGCGCTACGTCTTCCCGGACGGCGAGATTCCGGGCCTCGGACGCATCGTCGGTGCCCTGCAGCGGGCAGGCCTGGAGGTGCGGCACGAGGAGAACCTGCGGGAGCACTACGCCCGCACCTGCGCCGAGTGGTGCCGCAACCTCGACGAGCACTGGGAGCGGGCGGTCGAGGAGGTCGGGCTGGGCACGGCGCGGGTCTGGGCGCTGTACCTCGCCGGCTCGCGGCTCGGCTTCGAGCGCAACGACATCCAGCTGCACCAGGTGCTGGCTGTGAAGACCACGGACGGCGACGGCGGCATGCCGCTGCGCCCCGACTGGGGCGTCTGACCGCGACCGTCAGGCGCGCTTGCGCAGGACCGCCAGGAACATGGCGTCCGTCCCGTGCAGGTGCGGCCACAGCTGGACGCTCGGGCCGTCGCCGAGGTCCGGGACACCGGGCAGCAGGGGCCGTGCGTCGAGCTGCTCGAGCTCGGGGTGGCGGCGCAGGACGTCGCCCACCGGGACCACCGTCTCGGCCAGGTGCGGCGAGCAGGTGACGTAGGCGAGGACCCCGCCGGGGCGCAGCAGCGTCGCCGCGGACGCGAGCAGCTGGCCCTGCAGCTTCGTCAGCCCCGGCAGGTCGGACGGCTGGCGCCGCCACCGGGCCTCCGGTCGCCGGCGCAGGGCGCCGAGGCCGCTGCAGGGCGCGTCCAGCAGCACCCGGTCGACGCTGCCGGGGCGCAGCGGCGGGGTGCGCGAGTCGGTGGTGACGACGGTCCGCAGGCCGCTGCGGCGCACGAGGCGCGAGCGGTGGTGCTGGGCCTCGAACGCGACCAGCCGGGCGCCTCGGCCCTCGGCAAGCACGTCGAGCAGGGCCGCCTTGCCGCCGGGGCCGGCGCACAGGTCCACCCACAGCCGGTCGTCGCCCTCCAGGGGCACGGCGGCCAGCGCGAGCGCCATCAGCTGGCTGCCCTCGTCCTGGACGCCGGCGGTGCCGTGCTTGACCGCCGCCACCGCACCCGGGTCGCCCTCGGAGAGCCGGACGGCGTACGGCGACCACGGGCCGGCAGTGCCGCCGCTCTGCGCCGCGAGGTCGTCGCGGGGCAACCGCCGGGCGACCAGGTGCACCTCGGGGCGGGCGTCGTCGGCGGCCAGCGCCGCGCCGGTCTGCCAGAGGTCCCCGCGCAGGGCGTCCCGGAAGGCGCTGGCGATCCACCTCGGGTGGCTGTGCTCGAGGGCGAGCGCCCCGAGGCGGTCGTCCTGGGGCGCGAGCTCGGCGACCCAGGCTGCGGCGTCCTTCGCAGCGATCTTGCGCAGGACGGCGTTGACGAAGGCCACGGGTCCGGCGCTGACGACGCGCCGGGCGAGGTCGACCGTGGCCGACACGGCGGCGTGCTGCGGACCCGCATCCCGCCGCAGGACGTCGAGCACCGCCGGGTCCACCTTCGCGAGCGGCCGGTCGACGCAGGCCGCGATGACGGCGTCGTACAGCCCCTGACCGCGCAGCGCGCCGTACGCCAGCTCGGTGGCGAGCGCGGCGTCCCGGCCGGTGATCGCGCGCTCTCGCAGCAGGGTCGGCAGCACGAGGTTGGCGTAGGCGTCCTTCTCACGAACGGCGACGAGCACGTCGTAGGCCGCGCGCCGCGGCTTGTCGTCGGCCGGGGGGCGGTACGGCCGGGCTGCGCGTCGGGCCCCGGGAGAGCGCGGCGGAGGCGGCGGCGTCACGCGAACCGCTCGCCGGGCTCGAGCCGTAGCCCGCGCAGCCAGTCGGCGGCGGCCATCGCGCCCTTGCCCTCGGGGCGGACCCCACCGAGGCGCACGGCCGTGGTCGCCGTGCCGACGAGGCCGTCGCGGACCTCCCCCGGCTCGAGCCGCTCCTGCGTGTGGGCCACCGGTCCGAGCTTCACCCGCTTGTCGCGCAACGTCGTCCAGGCTCCGGGAGCGGGGGTGCAGGCGCGGACCAGCCGGTCGACGCGCAGCGCCGGCGCGGTCCAGTCGACGCGGGCGTCGGCCACGGTGATCTTGGGGGCGAGCGAGACGCCCTCGCCCGGCTGCGGTCGCGGGACGAGCGCGCCGTCCGCGATGCCGTCCAGCGTCGCGACGAGCAGGCCCGCCCCGGCCTGCGCGAGCCGCTCGAGCAGGTCGCCGCTGGTGTCGGAGGGTCGTACGTCCTCGGTCGTCACGCCGTAGACCGGGCCGGTGTCCATGCCGGCCTCCAGCAGGAACGTCGTGGCGCCGGTGACCTCGTCGCCGTGCAGCAGCGCGTGCTGGACGGGCGCCGCGCCGCGCCAGGCCGGCAGCAACGAGAAGTGCAGGTTGACCCAGCCGTGCACCGGGATGTCGAGGACCGGCTGGGGCACAAGCGCGCCGTAGGCCACGACCGGGCAGCAGTCGGGGGCGAGCTCGCGCAGCCTCTCCTGGAAGTCCGCGTCGCGTGGGTGCACCGGCGTGAGGACCTCGACGCCCGCCGCCTCCGCCCGCTCCCGTACCGGGCTCGGGCGCAGCGTGCGGCCGCGGCCGGCGGGCGCATCGGGGCGGGTGAGCACGGCGACGACCTCGTGACGGCTGGCGAGCAGCGCCTCGAGCGCTGGCACGGCCGGCTCGGGGGTGCCCGCGAAGACGAGCCTCATGCGGAGACCGTGCTCAGCGCGCGCGTCCGAACAGCGGGTGCGGGCTGGCCTTGACGACGGGCGGGGGCTGGTTGGCCCACTCGGCCAGCCGGACGGCCTCGAGGGCGGCCTTCTTGGTCTCGGCGTCGAGCCGGTCGATGAACAGCACGCCGTCCAGGTGGTCGGTCTCGTGCTGGACGCAGCGGGCCATCAGGTCGCTGCCCTCGACGGTGACCGGGTCGCCGTAGACGTTCTGGCCGTGGGCGACGACGTGCTGCTTGCGGCGGCAGTCGAAGGTCAGGTCCGGCAGCGACAGGCAGCCCTCCGGACCGTCCTGCTCCTCGTCGCTCGGGAAGTGCAGCACCGGGTTGACGAGGTGGCCGACCACGTCGTCGACGTCGTAGACGAAGACCCGCAGGCCCACCCCGATCTGCGGAGCGGCCAGACCCACGCCGGGCGCGTCCAGCATCGTGTCGACGAGGTCGTTGACGAGGGTGCGGAGCTCCTTGTCGAACGTCGTGACCTCGGCCGCGGGCGTGCGCAGGACCGGGTCGCCGAGCAGGCGGATCTGGCGCGTGGACACACCGTCAAGGCTACGCGAGCACGAGCGGGTCGAGCTCGATGCGCACGGCCTCTCCCTTCCTGGCGCTGCGCACCGCGGCGGCGGCCGACAGGAGGGCGGCGAGCTCTGCGCCGCGGCGCCGGGCAACCCGCAGCAGCACCCGCTCCTTGTCGTCGTCGTCGGCCGGCACCGGACCGAGGACGTCGACCCAGTCGGGGATCGTCGTCAGGAGCTCGGCCAGGGCCGGTGGTCGGCCGGTGACGCTGGCCATCCGGGCCCACGGCGGGAAGTCCAGCTGACGGCGCTCGTCCAGCTCGCGCGACGCGGCACCGGACGGGTCCCAGCGGACGAGTGCCTGCACCGGGACCAGCCCGCGGTCGGCCACCACCACGACCCGGCCGGTCGGACGGGCCAGCGCCGCCGCGGCGAACCAGCGGCGCAGGGCCTCCTCCCCCGCACGCAGGTCGGCGCGGCCGAGCGCGGCCCACCCGTCCAGCAGCAGCACCGCGCCGTAGCCGCCCTCGGCCACCGGCTCGGCGCCGGGCGTGCTGACTACGAGGGCGGGCGTGCCGGGCACCTGGGCCAGCACGCCGTCCCGCCCCGAGGTCCGCACCGGCGTGCCGGGGAAGGCGCGGCCGAGCTCCTCGGCGGTACGGCCCGCACCGACGACCGAGGACCGCAGCCGCCGCCCTTCGCAGACCGGGCAGGTCCAGTCGCGGGCCAGCCGGCCGCACCAGCGGCAGTCCGCAACGGCGTCCCGGGATGTCGTCGCCAGCGGTCCGGCGCACTCGGGGCAGCGCGCCGGCGTCCGGTCCGAGGCGCAGGCCAGGCTCGGGACGTAGCCGCGGCGCGGCACCTGCACCAGGACCGGCGCGCCGTCGGCCAGCGCCCGCCTCGCGGCGTCGAAGGCCGCGGCCGGCAGCCGGGCGGCCTGCGCCTGCGGGTCCCGCGCCAGCTGGTCGTCGCTCGTCCCGTCGACGTGCGGAGCGTGCGCGCGGACCACGGCCCGGACGGCCTCGAGCGACTTCGCCCAGCCGGTGTGCACGAGCACCTGCGCCTCGGCGGTGCGCGCGTGGCCGCCGACGAGCATCGCGGCCCCCGTCAGGTGGGCGCGCTGGGCGAGCACCTCGCGCACGTGCGGGTAGGGCGCCCGCGGCTCGGCGTGCAGGTCGTCGCCGTCGTCCCAGACGACCACGAGACCGAGGTCCTGCACCGGCGCGAAGGCGGTGGCCCGGGTCCCCACGGCTACCCGCACACCGCCGCGCAGGACGTGCAGCCACCGTCGGTAGCGCTCGGCAGGCCCGAGGTCGGCGGACAGCGACGCGGCCGGGACGCCCGCCTCGGCGAGCGCGCCGGTGACCCGTTCGAGGTCACGGGTGTCCGGCACGACCACGACGGCGCCGCGGCCGCTGCGCGCGCACGCCTGCACCGCGAGCGCGATCTCCTGCGGCCAGGACGGTCCGGGCAGCGCGCTCCACACGGCACGCGGGCTGCGTCCCTCAGCCAGGGCGGTCAGGAAGGCCGACCCGGCGGCGTAGCGCTCCCACGGGCCCGGACCGGGCGCGGCCGGCACCTCGGCAGGCTGCGGCGGGTCCTCGGCCTCGACCCGGGCGTGCCGCGGCGGCAGCGCCAGGCGCAGGACGTCCGGCAGCGTCCCGGCGCCGCGGTCGGCCACGGCCCGGGCCAGCGCAGCCACCTCCGGGGTCAGCACCCGCTCGGCGCTCACCACCGAGGTCAGCGGGCTCAGGCGCTTGTCGTGCTCGGTCTGCTCGGCCCGCTCGAGCACCCAGCCGTCGACGAGCCGGCCGGCGAAGCGGACGCGGACCCGTACGCCGGGCTGCGCGTCCTGCGACGCGGCCTCCGGCACCGCGTAGTCGAACGGCCGGTCGAGGTGCGCGAGCCCGGTGTCCACCGCGACCCGCGCCACGGGACGGTCGACGGCGACGGGCTTGTCCTTGCGCAGCGGCGCCTTCCGGGGCGGCGCTGCGCGCCTGGGCGCCAGCCCGAGCGGCAGGGCGTCGTCCGGGGTCACAGCGGGCAGGCTAGGCGGGACGTGCGACGGCCCCCGCTCCAGCAGGAGCGAGGGCCGACGGCGGGTCTGCGGACCTACTGGCCGGCGGCCTTCTTCAGGAGCTCGGCGCGGTCGGTGGACTCCCACGAGAAGCCCTCGCGGCCGAAGTGGCCGTACGCGGAGGTCGGCCCGTAGATCGGGCGCAGCAGGTCGAGGTCGCGGATGATCGCCGCCGGGCGCAGGTCGAACACCTCGACGACCGCGTCCTGGAGCTGCTCGTCGGAGACCACGCCGGTGCCGAAGGTGTCCACGAACAGCCCGACGGGCTCGGCCTTGCCGATGGCGTACGCGACCTGGACCTCGCACTGCGTGGCCAGGCCGGCGGCGACGACGTTCTTGGCCACCCAGCGCATGGCGTACGCGGCGGAGCGGTCGACCTTGGACGGGTCCTTGCCGGAGAACGCGCCGCCGCCGTGGCGGGCGTAGCCGCCGTAGGTGTCGACGATGATCTTTCGGCCGGTGAGCCCCGCGTCGCCCATCGGTCCGCCGATGACGAACTTGCCGGTCGGGTTGACCAGCAGGCGGTAGCCCTCGGTGTCGATGCCGAGCCCGGCGAGCTCCGGGTCGACGACGTGCTCCTTGATGTCCGGGGTCAGCAGGGAGGTGATGTCGATGTCCTCGGCGTGCTGGCTGGAGACCACGACGGTGTCGAGGCGGGCGGGCCGGCCGTCGACGTACTCGATGGTGACCTGGGTCTTGCCGTCGGGGCGGAGGTAGGGCACGGTCCCGTCCTTGCGCACCGCGGTGAGGCGCTGGGCGAGCCGGTGCGCGAGCGCGATCGGCAGCGGCATGAGCTCGGGGGTCTCGTCGCAGGCGAAGCCGAACATCAGGCCCTGGTCACCGGCGCCCTGCAGGTCGAGCGCGTCCTGATCGCCCTCGACGCGGTGCTCGTACGCCTCGTCGACGCCCTGCGCGATGTCCGGGCTCTGCGCGCCGATGGAGACGCTGACGCCGCACGACGCGCCGTCGAACCCCTTCTTGGAGGAGTCGTAGCCGATCTCGAGGATCGTCTCGCGGACGATCTCGTTGATGTTGGCGTAGCCCTGGGTCGTCACCTCACCGGCGATGTGGACCTGACCGGTGGTGATCATCGTCTCGACGGCGACGCGGCTCTTGGGGTCCTGGGTGAGCAGCGCGTCGAGGATGGCGTCCGAGATCGCGTCGGCGATCTTGTCGGGGTGGCCCTCGGTGACGGACTCGGAGGTGAACAGGCGACGCGACACACTGGCTCCAGGATGATCGGTGGAAACTCGCACCAGAGGCTACCCGCCCTCACCGACGCTCCCGCAGTCCACGACGTACGACTGCGTCACCTGCTTGTCGCCCTGCGGGGCCTGCACCGTCGAGGTGCTCAGCTGGACCAGCGCGGTACTGCTCAGCCGGTAGGTCGTGACCTTGACGGCGTACGTCGTGCCGTTCTGGTCGGCCGTGGCGGACCTCACCTCGACCCGTCCCTCGGACGTGCAGCGGAAGCCGTCGCCGTGCTGGGTGCTGCCGCCGATCCCGAGCAGCGCCGGCGAGCCGTCGAGCTGCAGCTCGTGCAGCACCTTCCCGTCGAAGCGGTACGGCGTGAGGAAGGTCGTGGACGCCCCCTGCGCGGTCTGGAGGAACACCTCCGCGAAACCGTCGCGATCGACGTCGGTGCTGCCCATGACCTGCGGCGCGGCCGGGGAGTCGGCGTGGACCGGCGCGGTGACCTTGCGGCCCGTCTTGGACAGCGTGACGGTCAGCAGATCGGTGGTCGCGCGGACGACATCGGGCTCACCGTCGCCGTCGATGTCGCCATCGATCGCGGCGCGGGTGGCGGGGATCGACGGGACCGGCGTGGTGGGGACGGCAGTCGGCAGCGTGCTG
>JBKJQM010000394.1:0-6041 GCA_046594005.1 Mycobacteriales bacterium | reverse complement strand
GCGAGCTGGTTCGGGCGCGCGCCGTGCAGCGCCAGCAGCTCGCGGTTGTCGACGACGGCGCGCATCGCGGTGCCGGTGCGGGTGCGGTTGAGCAGCGCGAACAGGCCCATCGCGACGATGACGGCGACCCCGAAGGTGAGCAGCTGCTGGCCGGTGACGAAGTAGTCGCCGATCTGCAGGCCGCTGCCGTTGAAGTAGGGGTCGACCTTGCGGCCGGCAGGCTTCCAGGCGAACTGCGCCGCGCCGATCAGCGCCACCAGGAGAGCCACCGTCACGACGAGCGCGACCGCGACGGGTGCCTCGGTGAGCTTGCGCATCATGAAGCGCTCGAGCAGCAGACCGAAGGCCGGCGCGATGACACCCACGACCAGCACGAGCGCCAGCAGCCCGGGCATGCCGCGGTTGACGGCCAGCTCCCAGTAGACGAACGCCATGAACATGCCGACGGCGCCGTGGGCGATGTTGAAGACGTTCGACGTGGCGTACGTCAGCACCAGCCCGCTGGCGGCGATCGCGTACGCGGAGCCGGCGATCAGGCCGATGATGGTGAACGCGAGGAACTGGCTCACGCGGCGCTCGCAGGAGCAGGAGCGGTGGGCACGAGACCTCCGGGGGCCGTTCGGCTGGGGTCCGCGGTCCAGGTTCAGGGGACCGGCGGCTGAACGGGTGTGCTGTGGGTCACAACGAACTCGAGGTCGTCTTCGACACGGGCGGGTGCCCTCCTGCTAGCTCAGGGCGTAGAACTCCGCGGCGGTGAAGCCCTGCGCCGGGTCGCGGTCGGCGAAGTACGTGCCGAGCGCGCCGTCGAGGTCCTCGGCGGTCCACGTGGGGCCGCTGGCGTCGAAGCGCTTCTCGACCGTGGGAGCGCCGGCGAGCGCGACCATGGGGCCGTACGCCACGAAGACCTGACCGCTGATGGCGGCAGCAGCGGGCGAGGCCAGGTAGGCCACCAGGGGCGCGACGTGGTCGGCGGACAGCGGGTCGGCGCCGTCGGGCGCCTCGCCGAAGACGTCCGCCGTCATGGCGGTGCGGGCGCGGGGGCAGATCGCGTTGGCCTTGACGCCGAAGCGGCCGCAGGCGTGCGCCGTGGACAGGGTCAGCGCGGTGATGCCGGCCTTGGCGGCGGCGTAGTTCGGCTGGCCCGGCGAGCCGAACAGGAAGGCCTCGGAGGAGGTGTTGATGACGCGGGCATCGACCGCGTCCCCCGCCTTGGACCGGGCGCGCCAGTGGGCCGTGGCGAAGCGGGTGGTGCCGGCGTGGCCCTTGAGGTGGACGCCGATGACCGTGTCCCACTCGGCCTCGCTGATGTTGAACACGAGGCGGTCCCGCAGGACGCCGGCGTTGTTGACCAGCACGTCGAGCTGGCCGTACTCGTCGATCGCGGCGTTGACCAGGCTCTCGGCGGTCGACCAGCTGGACACGTCGCCAGGGGCCGCCACGGCCACGCCCTCCGCCTGCTCGATCTCACGTACGACGGCCTCCGCGGAGCCGGCGTCGTAGTCGTTGACGACGACCTTCGCACCGGCCGCGGCGAGGGCGAGCGCCTCGGCCCGGCCGAGGCCCTGCCCGGCGCCGGTCACGAGGGCGGTGCGGCCGTCGAGGCGGAGTCGGTCGGGTGCAGTCATGGCGGGGGCCTCCTAGGCGGGTTCGGCGGCGAGGTGCGCACCGAGGCGGAGCAGCTGGGCGGTCGCGGCGCCGAGGGTCATCTCGAGCTGCTTGGACCAGCGGAAGTAGCGCGACAGCGGGTACTCGACGTCGACGCCGACACCCCCGTGGACGTGCTGGGCTGCGTGCGCGACGCGGTGACCACCCTCGGCGGCCCACCACTTGGCCACGGCCGCCTCCGTCGTGGCGGGCAGGCCGCTGTCCAGCAGCCACACGGCCTGCAGCGTGGTCAGGCGCATGCCCTCCACGTCGACGTAGGCGTCCGCGAGCCGGTGTCCGACGGCCTGGAACGTCGCGATGGGCCGACCGAACTGGACGCGTCCCGTCGTGTACTCCGCCGACATGGCCAGGGCGCGACCGCTGACGCCGAGCGCCGTCGCGGCAAGACCGGCGAGCGTGCGGTCCAGGACCCAGCCGAGCACCTCGTCGCCGCGCTCCGGGCCGGCCAGGACGTCGGCTGCCGCGACGGCGACGTCGGTCAGCTCGACCTCGGACTGCGGCTGCCCGCTCGTCGCGGTCTGCGCCCGCAGCGCGACGCCCGGAGCAGTCGGCTCGACGAGCAGCACGACGACGCGGCCGTCGGCCAGCGACGCGGGCACGAGGATTCGGCGGGCGTCGGCGGCGAACGGGACGGCGGTCTTGGTCCCGGTGACGCGGTAGCCCTCGCCGTCGGCCACCGCCGTCGTGAGGGGCCGACGCGGGTCGTCACGGCCGGTCTCGACGAGGGCCGCCGTCAGCAGGGCCCGTCCCGCGGCCACGTCGGGCAGGTCGCGGGCGCGCTGCTCCTGCGTGCCGAAGACGTCGATCGGGAGGGCGGCGCAGAGCACGGTCTCGAGCAGCGGCACCGGCGCGACGTGCGCCCCGACCTGCCCGAGCAGCAGCGCCAGCTCGGTGAAGCCGAGGCCGCCGCCGCCGACGTCCTCGCGCAGCGCTGCGCCGGCGATCCCCGCCTCCGCCAGGCGGGACCAGAGGTCGTGGTCCAGCCAGGTGCCGGCCGCCTCCAGCTCAGTGAGGCGCTTCGGCGTCGCTCGGTCGCGCAGGATCTCGGAGGCCAGGCCGACGAGCGCCTGCTGGTCCTCGGTCGTCGTGAAGTCCATGCCGACTACCTCGGGGCTCGTGGGAGGTGCAGGCCGACCATCGCGATGATGTCGCGTTGGATCTCGTTGGTGCCGCCGCCGAAGGTGAGGACCAGGGTGTTGCGCATGGCCCGCTCGAGGTCGGCGCCGAGGACCGCTCCGGCGGAGTCCTTGGAGAGCACGGACACCTGGCCGATGACCTCCATGAGCGCGCGGTAGGCCTCGATGTACAGCTCGCTGCCGTAGACCTTGACGGCACTGGCGTCGGCGGGGTTGAGGGTCCCCTGCGTGACGCTCCAGGCCACCTTCCAGTTGAGCAGCTTGAGGAACTCGATCTTGGCGTGCAGCCGGCCGAGGCTGACCTGCACCCACTCCTGGTCGATGACCCGGCGGCCGTCGCCCAGCTTGGTCTCCTGCGCCCACCGCCGGACGTCGCGGAGCTTGCGCTCCACCATCCCGGCGGACGACAGGGCGACGCGCTCGTGGTTGAGCTGGCTGGTGATGAGCTCCCAGCCGCGGTTCTCGCCGAGCACGACGTTCTCGACCGGCACGCGCACGTTGTCGTAGTAGGTGGCGCTGGTGTAGCCGCCGCCGACGGTGTGCACGGGTGTGTAGCTGAAGCCCTCGCTGTCCGTCGGCACGATGATCATCGACAGGCCCTTGTGCCGCTTGGCGTCCGGGTCGGTGCGGCAGGCCAGCCAGACGTAGTCGGCGTGCTGGATGAGGCTGGTCCACATCTTCTGGCCGTTGATGACGTAGTGGTCGCCGTCGCGAACCGCCGTCGTGGTCAGACTGGCCAGGTCGGTGCCCGCGCCCGGCTCGCTGTAGCCGATCGAGAAGTGCAGGTCACCGGCGAGGATCCGCGGCAGGAACTGCGCCTTCTGCTCCTCGGACCCGAACGCCATGATGGTCGGGCCGACGGTGTTGGTGGTGAGGAACGGGACCGGCACGCCGGCCCGCTGCGACTCGTCGAAGAAGATGTACTGGTCGAGCAGCGAGCGGCCCTGACCGCCGTACTCCTTCGGCCACGCGAGACCCAGCCAGCCGTCGGCGCCGAGCTGCCGGACGGTCTCCTTGTACGCCGGACCGTCGAGCTCCCCACGGGACAGCGAGGCCACCCGATCAGGTGTCATCAGGCCGCCGAAGTAGGTCCGCAGCTCGTCGCGGAGTGCCGACTGCTCCGGCGTGTACGTCAGGTGCATGCGGGTCCCGTCGGGAGGATGTTGTCGACCTGTGTCTGCAACACGTTCTAGTGGCCGAGATCACCCTGGTCAAGGGACGTCCCGCCGCGAACAGGAACATGTTCTACCCGTGGCGAGGCTGACGGAGTCGGTGGAACATGTTCTACTTCCGGGTCACCGGACCGGTCGGACAGGGGAGCACAGCCATGGGCAGGACGTACGTCGTCGGCGTCGGCATGACGAAGTTCGAGAAGCCGGGCAGCCGCGACTGGACCTATCCCGAGATGGTGCAGGAGGCGGCCGGTGCGGCCCTCGCGGACGCCGGCATCTCCTACGACCAGGTCCAGCAGGCCTGCGTCGGCTACGCCCATGGCGACTCGACCGCCGGGCAGCGCGCCGTCTACACCCTCGGTCACACCGGCATCCCGGTCTACAACGTCAACAACAACTGCGCGACCGGCTCCACGGCGCTGTTCATGGCCAAGCAGTTCGTGGAGGGCGGCCTCTCGGACTGCGTGCTCGCGACCGGCTTCGAGAAGATGGAGAAGGGCCCGATCGCCCACTCCGGCGGCAGCAAGCCGCACCCGATGGACAAGCACATCGACCAGCTGATCGCGAGGCGCGGGTTCGGCGACGGGCCCGTCACGGCGCAGTTCTTCGGCAACGCCGCGCGCGAGCACATGGACCGCTACGGGTCGACGCCGGAGATGTTCGCGACCGTCGCGGTGAAGAACCACCGCCACTCCGTGGAGAACCCCCGCGCGCAGTTCCGCGACGAGTACTCCCTCGAGGACGTCATGGCGTCGCGGATGATCCACGACCCGCTCACGAAGCTGCAGTGCTCCCCCACGTCCGACGGGGCCGCCGCCGCGATCGTCGTCAGCGAGCGGTTCGTGGACGAGCACGGGCTGCGCGATCAAGCCGTCGAGATCGCCGGCATGGCGATGGTCACCGACACCCCGTCGACGTTCGAGACGCGCAGCGACATCGAGCTGGTCGGCGCCGAGATGAGCCGGCGGGCCGCTCAGCAGGTCTACGCCGCAAGCGGTCTCGGCCCGGAGGACGTGCAGGTCGTCGAGCTGCACGACTGCTTCAGCGCCAACGAGGTCCTGACGTACGAGGCGCTCGGCCTGTGCGCCGAGGGCAAGGGCGGGGTGCTGGCCATGGAGGGGGCGACCACCCACGGCGGTCAGTGGGTCGTGAACCCGTCCGGCGGCCTCATCTCCAAGGGCCACCCGCTCGGCGCGACCGGCATCGCCCAGTGCGCCGAGCTCGTGTGGCACCTGCGCGGGCAGGCCGAGGGCCGGCAGGTCGCGGGCGCGACGGCCGGCCTGCAGCACAACATCGGCCTCGGCGGCGCGGTCGTCGTCGCGGCCTACCGGGCCCCCCAGCCCGCCTGACCCCGCTCATCATCCGCAGCATCGGTGCGCAAGGGGCCCCCGCCGGGGGCCTCTTGCGCACCAGATGTGCGGATCATCAGCAGGCGTAGGGCTACTTGGGCTGGAGGCGGGCGCCGCCGTCGACGCGGACGACCTCGGCGTTGGCGTAGGTGTTGGTGAGCAGCTCGAGCACCATGCTGGCCAGCTCGTCCGAGGTGCCGAGCCGGCGCGGGAACAGCACGTTCTCGCCGAGCTTGGCCTTGAACGCCTCCGACGCCTCGCCCTCGCCGTAGATCGGGGTGTCGATCAGGCCGGGTGCGACACAGTTCAGGCGGATGCCGACGGCGGCGAGGTCACGCGCGATCGGCAGCGTCATGCCGACGACGCCGCCCTTGCTGGCGGAGTACGCGGCCTGGCCGATCTGGCCGTCGAACGCGGCGACCGAGGCCATCGTGACGATGGCGCCCTTCTGGCCGTCGTCGCTGACCGGCGTCGTACGGCCGATGGCGGTGGCGGCCAGGCGGACGCAGTTGAACGTCCCGACGAGGTTGACCGCGAGCACCTTCTGGAACGCGCCCAGGTCGTGCGCGCTCTCGTACGTGCCGTCTCGGCCGACCGTGCGCGACGCCCAGCCGATGCCGGCGGCCGTGACCAGCGTGCGCAGCGGCCCGTGCTCCTCGGCGGCGGTGATGGCCGCGATGACCTGCTCGGGGTCGGTGACGTCGGCGCGGACGTAGCCG
>JBKJQM010000377.1:0-3484 GCA_046594005.1 Mycobacteriales bacterium | reverse complement strand
GCGAGTTCGAGCAGATGGAGATGGAGTTCTTCGTCAAGCCGGGCGAGGACGAGACCTGGCACCAGTACTGGATCGACGCGCGCACCCAGTGGTATGTCGATCTGGGCATCAACAAGGACAACGTGCGCCACTTCGAGCATGCCAAGGAGAAGCTGTCGCACTACTCCAAGCGCACCGTCGACATCGAGTACGAGTTCGGCTTCACCGGCTCGCAGTGGGGCGAGCTCGAGGGCATCGCCAACCGCGGCGATTACGACCTGACCGTGCACAGCAAGGCCTCCGGCGTCGCGCTCGACTTCTTCGACCAGGAGTCGGGGGAGCGGTGGACGCCGTACGTCATCGAGCCCGCAGCCGGCGTCGACCGCTGCGCGCTGACCTTCCTGCTCGAGGCCTACACCGAGGACGAGGCGCCGAACGCCAAGGGCGGTGTCGACAAGCGCGTCGTGCTGAAGCTCGACCCGCGCCTCGCTCCGCTCAAGGCTGCGGTGCTCCCGCTGTCCCGCAACGCCGACCTCTCGCCCGTCGCGCGCGACCTCGCCGCGAAGCTGCGCCGCGAGTGGAACGTCGACTTCGACGACGCCGGCGCCATCGGCCGCCGCTACCGCCGTCAGGACGAGGTCGGCACGCCCTTCTGCGTCACCGTCGACTTCGACACCCTCGAGGACCAGGCCGTGACCATCCGCGAGCGCGACACGATGACCCAGGAGCGGGTCTCGCTCGACTCGGTGACCCGTTACCTGCACGACAAGCTCGGCCCGCTGTAGTGCGCACGCTGGGTCTTCTCTGATGCGCACGCTGGTCGTCGACCACCCGCTCGTCGCGCACAAGCTGACGGCGCTGCGCGACGAGCGCACCGACTCACCGACGTTCCGCCGGCTCGCTGACGAGCTGGTGACGCTGCTGGCGTACGAGGCGACGCGTGACGTGCGCGTCGAGCCCGTCGAGGTCCGCACCCCGGTGGCGACCACGACGGGGTGCCGGCTCTCACGGCCCGCGCCGCTCGTCGTGCCGGTCCTGCGCGCCGGGCTCGGGATGCTGGACGGGATGACGCGCCTGCTGCCCACGGCGGAGGTCGGCTTCCTCGGCATGGTGCGCGACGAGACCTCCCTCGTGGCGACGGCCTACGCCAACCGGCTGCCCGACGACCTGTCCGGGCGCGAGGTGTTCGTCCTCGACCCGATGCTCGCGACCGGCGGCACCCTGGTGACGACGTTCCAGCTGCTGGTCGACCGCGGCGCCGCCAAGATCACGGCCATCTGCCTGCTGGCCGCACCCGAGGGCATCGCCACCGTGGACGCGGCGTTCCGTGACGACGCCGGCTGTCCCATCACCGTCGTGACGGCGGGTGTCGACGAGCGGCTCACCGAGAAGGGCTACATCACACCGGGTCTCGGCGATGCCGGTGACCGGCTGTACGGCGTCGTCTAGGTCGTCGGGGGACACGGGTGCTCGACCTGCTCCTGGCGGCCGGCGCGGAGGTGGCCTTCACCTTCACCGACCCGCGCATCGACGAGTCGAGCGGTCTCGCGACGTCGACGGACGGCCGGCTCGTCTACACGCACAACGACAGCGGGGACACCGCCCGCTTCTTCGCGGTCGGGCTCGACGGCCGCACGCGCACGACGTACGTGCTGCCCGATGTGCAGGCCCGCGACTGGGAGGACATGGCGCGCGGCCCGGACGAGAAGGGCCGGCCCTGCCTGTGGCTCGCCGACATCGGCGACAACTACGCCCGGCGTGACCGCGGCATCCTCGTGCACCGGGTGCGCGAGCCGCGGGCGACTCCGCGGGAGGAGGTCACCACCGAGCCGCCGACGAGCTTCCGGCTGCTGTACCCCGACGGCCCGGGCGACGCCGAGGGACTGATGGTGCATCCGCGCACGGGGCGGCTGTACGTCGTCACCAAGCCGCTGGCCGGACCGGCACAGGTCTACGCCGCACCGGAGGTCCTCGACTCGAAGGGGCCCAACCGGCTGGAGCGGGTCGCGCAGGCGGCGGTCGAGGCGACCGGCACCCCGGGCGGTCCGGGCATCGGCGGCCTCGCGAACCTGCTGGTCACGGCCGCCGCCATCGCGCCGGACGGCAGCCGTGTCGCGGTGCGCACCTACACCGACCTCTACGAGTGGACCGTGCGCGGGGACGACGTCGCCGGTGCGTTCGCGGGCCAGCCGACCGTGACGCCGCTCCCGGAGACGCGACAGGGCGAGGGCCTGGCGTACGCCCCCGACGGCCGGTCGGTGCTCGTCAGCACCGAGGGCAGGGGCACGCCCGTCCACCGCGTGTCGACGGTGCGCGCGCCGTCGGCGCTCCCCGCCGCGGCCACGCCCGAGCAGGACCGGGACCGCCGCGGGCTGGTCGCCCTCGGCGGTGTCGCGGCAGCGCTGCTGCTGGTGCTCAGCGCGCTGCGTCGCCGCTCGCGCACCCACCGGTAGCCTCGTTCGACCATCCCCCGGTCCGTCGAGGAGCAGCCCCGTGACGAAGTACGTCTACGACTTCGCCGAGGGCGGCAAGGACATGAAGGACCTGCTCGGCGGGAAGGGCGCGAACCTCGCCGAGATGACGGTGCTGGGTCTGCCGGTCCCGCCCGGCTTCGTCATCACGACGGAGGCATGCACGACCTACCTGACGACCGGGGAGGTGCCGGACGGGCTCGCGGCCGAGGTGACCGAGCACCTCACCGCTCTGGAAGCGGCGATGGGCAAGCGGCTGGGTGACCCCGCGGATCCGCTGCTGGTCAGCGTGCGCTCGGGAGGCAAGTTCTCGATGCCCGGGATGATGGACACGGTCCTGAACATCGGCATGAACGACGCCAGCGTCGCCGGGCTGGCCACCCAGTCCGGCAGCGAGCGCTTCGCCTGGGACTCCTACCGGCGGCTGCTGCAGATGTTCGGCAAGACGGTGCTCGGCGTCGACGGCGACCTGTTCGAGCACGAGCTCGACGCGGCGAAGAAGGCCAAGGGCACGAAGAACGACCTCGACCTCGATGCGGCGGACGTCGAGCAGCTGGTCAGGCGCTTCCAGGCGATCGTGCAGGAGCGCACCGGGGCGCCGTTCCCGCAGGACCCCCGCGAGCAGATGGACCTCGCGGTGAGGGCGGTCTTCGAGAGCTGGAACACCGAGCGGGCGCGGCTGTACCGACGCCAGGAGCGGATCCCCTCCGACCTCGGCACCGCCGTCAACATCTGCTCCATGGTGTTCGGCAACCTGGGCATGGACTCCGGCACCGGCGTCGCGTTCACCCGCGACCCGGGCAGCGGCGCGCAGGGGCTGTACGGCGACTACCTGCAGAACGCCCAGGGCGAGGACGTCGTCGCCGGCATCCGCAACACCGTCGGGCTGCACGAGCTGGAGAGCATCGACAAGACCTCGTTCGACGAGCTGCTCGGCACGATGGAGCTGCTCGAGAAGCACTACCGCGACCTGTGCGACATCGAGTTCACGATCGAGCAGCTCCATCGTGCCGAGCAGCTCGTCGAACGAGGCC
>JBKJQM010000219.1:0-2988 GCA_046594005.1 Mycobacteriales bacterium | reverse complement strand
AGCGGGACGGCGGTCGCGCGGCGGCCACCGAACAGGATCGCGCTGATCGGGACGCCCTTCGGGTCCTCCCACTCCGGCGCGATGGTCGGGCACTGGCCGGCCGGGGTGGTGAAGCGGCTGTTGGGGTGGGCGGCCGGCGTCTCGGAGTCCGGCGTCCAGGGCTTGCCCTTCCAGTCGGTGAGACCGGCCGGCGGCTCGTCCGTCAGGCCCTCCCACCACACGTCGCCGTCGTCGGTCAGGGCGACGTTGGTGAAGATGCTGTTGCCCGTGAAGGTCTGCACGGCGTTGGCGTTGGTGTCCTCGCCGGTGCCGGGGGCGACCCCGAAGAACCCGGCCTCGGGGTTGATCGCGTACAGGCGACCGTCCTCGCCGAACCGCATCCAGGCGATGTCGTCGCCGACGGTCTCGACCTTCCAGCCCGGGATGGACGGGGTCAGCATCGCCAGGTTGGTCTTGCCGCAGGCGCTCGGGAAGGCGGCGGTGACGTACTTCGCCTCGCCGCTCGGCGGCGTCAGCTTGAGGATGAGCATGTGCTCGGCCATCCAGCCCTCGTCGCGGGCCATCACCGAGGCGATGCGCAGCGCGAAGCACTTCTTGCCCAGGAGCGCGTTGCCGCCGTAGCCGGAGCCGTACGACCAGATCTCGCGGGTCTCCGGGTAGTGGACGATGTACTTGGTGTCGCTGCACGGCCAGGGCACGTCCTGCTGGCCGGCCTCGAGCGGGGCGCCGACGGTGTGCACGGCCGGGACGAAGAAGCCGTCCTCGCCGATCTCGTCGAGAGCGGCCTTGCCCATGCGCGTCATGATCTTCATCGAGGTCACGACGTAGGGGCTGTCGGTGATCTCGACACCGAGCTGGGAGATGTTGCCGCCGAGCGGGCCCATGCAGAACGGGACGACGTACATCGTGCGACCGCGCATGCAGCCGTCGAACAGGGGGTCCAGCGTGGCGCGCATCTCGTCCGGCGCCATCCAGTTGTTCGTGGGGCCCGCGTCCGCCTCCTTCTCGCTGCAGATGAAGGTGCGGTCCTCGACCCGGGCGACGTCGGTGGGGTCGGACGTGGCGTAGAAGCTGTTCGGGCGCTTGCTCTCGTCCAGCTTGACGAAGGTGCCGTTCTCGACGAGCAGGGAGGTGAGGCGCTGCCACTCCTGCTCGGAGCCGTCGGCCCACTCGACCCGGTCGGGCTTGGTCAGCAGGGCGATCTCGCGCACCCACTCGATGAGCTTGGTGTTGCGCGTGGGGGGGCTGTCGAGCCCCGGGATCGTGCGCGCGGTCGTCATGTCGGCCTCTCCGTCGAGGTGCTCCGGCAGGGGCGAGGACGTGCACGTGCCTGCGGGAACGGGTAGAGGGAGACTACCCAGGACAGACTTGCCTCACCTTGTGAGATCACGCACGCAACGGACATGCAGGAGACACGTGCACGACATCGTCGAGATCAAGGTGGCGGAGCTCACGGCCGCGCTGAAGCCGCGCTTGCGGGGTGTGCTGCACGAGGCCGCCTTCGCCGTCTCGCTGATCACGGGCACCGTGCTGGTCTGCCTCGCCGACGGCACCCGCGAGCGCGTCGCGGCAGCGGTCTACGCGACCAGCGTCGCGCTGCTGTTCGGGACGTCGGCGGCCTACCACCGGGGGTCGTGGACGGGCCGGTCGCACGAGGTCATGAAGCGCCTCGACCACTCGATGATCTTCATCCTCATCGCCGGGACCTACACGCCGTTCGCCCTCCTGACCCTCGAGGGCGCGACCCGCTGGGTCGTGTTCGGCGTGGTCTGGGGTGGCGCCGCGGTGGGCGTCGTGCTGCGCAACGTCGTGCGCCGTCCGGCCCGCTGGCTGTTCACCGGGCTGTACCTGCTCCTCGGCTGGGTGGCCCTCGGCGTGATGCCTCAGCTGCACGCCCGCGGCGGCGCCGTCGTCGTCGTGCTCCTGCTGGTCGGCGGCCTGTTCTACTCGCTCGGGGCCATCGTCTACGCGACGCAGCGCCCGAACCCGTCACCTGCCTGGTTCGGCTTCCACGAGGTCTTCCACGCCTTCACGCTGCTGGCGTTCGTCGTGCACTACGTCGCCGTCTCCTACGCGACGTACGGCAGCGCTGCCTGACGTCAACCGGCCGGGGGCCGCTGATCAGAACGGTCCCCGGGCCGGCCTCTGACGTTCGTGACATCGGCAGGAACGGATGGCTCCTGCACCTCTGGACAGGCGGCTTACCGTCAACAGGTGGCGCAGGGGGCGGAGCTGCTCGACGACGGCGCCCACGGCCGTCCGCGGCGCGTGGTCGCTGCCGGCGCAGCCCTGCTCGCCGTCCTGGTGGCGGCTGGCGCCGCGCTGCGGAGCACGCTCCCCCCGCCGCCCCTGCAGGTGGCGCTCGCGTCGCTGGACGGCTCTGCCCTCGACGGCGACTCCTTCGTCCGCCTGCAGGTGCAGCTGCGGGGCCAGGGCGTACGCGACCTGGGCGACGTGCAGCTGACGGTCGCCGGCGTCACCGAGCGCGGTCTGCACCCCGACGTCTTCGACGACGACGGGCGCATGACGGTGCAGGTCGACGTGACGCCCGCCTGCCCGGAGGTCGCCGGCGGGGTGCGCCCGGGGAGCCTTGACCTGCAGGTGCGCGACGTCGACGGCGCGCTCCGGCGGCTGCAGCTGCCCGTGCCGACCCGCGGGTCCCTGGAGCGGCTCCTGCGCTACCGCTGCGAGGTATAGACGACGACGCGGAGCTGCTCGCGCAGGCGGTCCTCGTCACGGGTGGGCAGCTCGCACACGAAGCCCCGGCAGACGTACGCAGCCCCGGGCTCCCGCCCCTCGGCGAGCGGCCCCGCCGTCACGACGACAGCCCCCGGCGACGTGCCCAGGCGGGCCACGGACAGCAGATCGGGTCGGTCGAGGACGACGACCTCCGCCGGACCGGCCAGCATCGCCTCGCCGACCGCCGCGGCCCAGCCCGCGAAGCGGGCGTGCCGGGTCATCAGCGGCGCCACCGTCGACACGGCCTGC
>JBKJQM010000128.1:0-7008 GCA_046594005.1 Mycobacteriales bacterium | reverse complement strand
GGGGGGAGGTCAGACGGTGGGGACGCCGGGCACGACGGTGCCGGCGGGCAGGGAGATCGACTTGCTCTCGAGGTACGCGGACAGCCCCTCGGGGCCGAGCTCGCGGCCGAGGCCGCTGCTCTTGTAACCGCCGAACGGGCCGGCGAACTCGAGCGCGAAGCCGTTGACCGTGTAGGTGCCGGTGCGCACCTGGCGGGCGACGTCGATGCCGGCCGCGACGTCGGCGGTGAACACCGAGCCGGACAGGCCGTACTCGCTGTCGTTCGCGATGCGGATGGCGTCCGCGGGGGAGTCGTAGGCCAGGACGGACACCACGGGCCCGAAGACCTCCTCCTGCGCGATCGTGTGCTGGGGCTCGACGTCGATGACGATCGTGGGCTCGACGTACCACCCGGTGGCCATGTTGCTCGGGCGGCCGCCACCGATGGCGATCTTGCCGCCCTCCTTCTGCGCCGTGGCGATGTAGCCCTCGACGCGGTCGCGCTGCCGCGAGGCGACGAGCGGGCCGATGCAGGTGGCCGGGTCCATCGGGTCGCCGACGGTCTGCGTCGCGGTGTAGGCCACGAGCGCGTCCACCGTCTCGGAGTAGCGGTCGCGGGGGACCAGGATGCGGGTCTGCGCGACGCACGCCTGGCCGTTGTTCATGAAGCCGGAGCCGAGGGCGGCCGGCACGGCCACGGACAGGTCCGCGTCGTCCATGAAGATCGAGGCCGACTTGCCGCCGAGCTCGAGGGTGACCCGCTTGAGCTGCTCTCCCGCGGCGGCGGCGATCTTGCGGCCGGCCGCGGTGGAACCGGTGAAGGCGACCTTGTCGATGCCCGGGTGGCGGACCAGGTGCTCGCCCACCTCGCGGCCGGCGACCACGATGTTGACGACGCCCTTGGGCAGGCCGACCTCCTCGAGGCACTCGGCCAGCAGGTACGCGTCGAGCGGCGTCTCCGGCGCGGGCTTGAGCACGACGGTGCAGCCGGCCAGCAGGGCGGGGGCGATCTTCAGCATGGCGGTGAACAGCGGGACGTTCCACGGGACGATCGCGGCGGCGACGCCGATCGGCTCGCGGCGGATGAGGGCCGGGCCCATGATGCCGGCGCGCACCTCCTCGAACGCGAAGGTGCTCGCCAGGCCGGCGTAGTAGTCGAGCACCATGGTGCTCGCGAAGACCTGGCCCATCTGCGAGAAGAGGAACGGCGAGCCGTTCTGGCTGGAGATGGTGCCGGCGAACTCGTCCATCCGCGTCTGGATGGCAAGCGACAGGGCGGCCAGCTTGGCGCCGCGCTCGGCCGGGGTGGTCTGCGACCACTCGCCCTCGAAGGCGGCGCGGGCGGCGGCGACAGCGCGGTCGATGTCGGCGGTCGTCCCGTCCGGGACCCGCGCGAACACCTGCTCGGTGTGCGGGCTGATGACGTCGATCGTCCCCGTGCCGGACGGCGTCACGAACTCGCCGCCGATGTAGATGTGCTCGCGCGTCTGCAGGGTGGTCACGCTGGGGTCCTCCTCGGAGCCGGGTCCGCCGCCGCTGCAGTGGACCGGGCCGCAGTATGGAACACGTTCTAGTGTTTGCGCCAGGGTCTGCGGGTGTTGCGGGCCGCAAGAACACGTTCTAGTCTGCGCCGCAGATGACCACGACCCGGCCGCCCTCCGGACGCCCCCGGATGCTGGCCGTCGAGCTCCTGTCGCAGCCCGACTACCGGCGCTACTGGCTGGGTTCCACGGCCTTCGCCCTCGGCATCTGGGGCTTCCTCATCTCCATGGGCGTCAGCGCCCGGGTGCTCACCGACTCGCCGCTGCGCGTCAGCCTCGTGTCGGTCGCGTACTTCCTGCCGATGTTCGTGCTGGCGCTCCCCTCGGGAGTGCTGGCGGACGCCGTGGACCGCCGCAAGACGGTGATCGCGTCGCGCGGGCTGTCCGCCGTCGTCGCCCTGGTGCTGGCGGCGTTGACGGCCGGCGACCGGCTGTCGTACGTCGCGCTGCTCGTCCTGTGCGCGCTGACCGGCGCCACCGTCGTGAGCGAGGTCGCGGCCCGACAGGCGTACGTCACGCAGATCGTGCGGCCCGACCAGGTCGTCGGCGCCACCGCCCTCGGCTCGGTCCAGGGCGGCATCGCCCGCGTGCTGGGACCACTGGCCGCCGGCTGGCTCATCGGCCGCTGGGGGCAGTCGGCCGGCTACCTGTTCTTCGCGGCGACCAACCTGGCCTGCGTCGCCATCTTCCTGCGCATCAAGGCCTCCGGTGTGCCCGTGCGGGCCAGTGGACGGCCGCTCGCCGAGCTGGTCGAGGGGCTGCGCTACCTGCGCCGAACGCCGGACGCGCTGGCGGTCGTCTGCGTCGCCATCGGCACCGGGATCGTCGGCTGGGTCTACCTGGCGCTGATGCCGATCGTGGCGACCGACCGCCTCGGCGGCGACGCCTTCACCCTCGGCCTGCTCAGCACCGCGGTCGGCCTCGGATCGGTGCCGCCGTCGGTGCTGCTCGCCGTCCGCGGAGGCGGACCGCGCGCCGAAGGCCGGCTGTTCTACGTGGCGACGTTCACCTGGGCAGCAGGGATCGTCGTGTACGGGCTGTCCTCCTCGCTGGTGCTGTCGCTGGTCGCGCTGACGGTCGCGGGCGCAGGCAACGGCCTGCAGCAGGTCCTCATGCGCACGCTGCTGCTGCGGCTCACCGAGCCGGCGTTCCACGGCCGCGTGCTCGGCACGCTGATGCTGACCTGGGGCGCCAACGTGCTGGGCACCCTCGGCGGCGGCGCGCTGGCCGAGGCCGTCGGCGTCGCGCCCGTCATCGTGCTGTCGGGCGTGCTCGTCGCGGTGGTGGCGGGCGTCGTCCTCGTACGCCGCCCGCAGCTCTGGCGGGTCTAGGGACCGGCTGCACCTACAGGAAGGCCGTCGGGTCGAAGCTCGCGATGTCGAGGATCCGCACGCGGGGGAGCACCTTGTTGAACGCCTTGGCATCCTGCTCGAGGTCGAACACCTCGAGGCCCTCGAGCGCCGTGTAGCCACTGTTCACGTACTCGGTGAAGCCGAGCAGCGCGACCCGGCGGCCCAGATCGAGCAGCGACTGCACCTGCGGCAGGAAGTCCCCGTCGTGGCTGCCGAGCACCACGTCCCCGTCGCTGTCGCCGATCGCGTCGAGCATCCGCTGGATGCCGACGTCGACGACCTTCATCCCGGGCGGACCGGACAGCGGTACCGGCCGCAGGCCCATCGCGGTGAGCGCCTGGATGAACGACATCGGCAGGCTGCCGTTGCTGGCGTTGAGGAAGAACAGCGCCTTGACCGGCTGGCCCCACACCTGCTCGCTGAAAGCCAGCACCCGCTCCCAGCGCGGCCGCTCGTCGGGCGCCGGCCGGTGGCCGAGCACGCTGACGCCGAGGGTGGCGTCGAGGTTCTCGCCGTCGATGACCAGGTAGGTGGTGCGGCCGGTCGGCTCGGTCGTCGCAGGCGAGGTCACCGCGCGGTCCGGGCGCCACGCACCACGAGGTCGCGCAGCAGGACGGTGGTGGCCCCGGTGACGGCGTCGACCGCCGCCTCGAACGCCGCAGCGTTGTGCGGTGCGGGGGAGCGCATGCCGGAGATCTTCCGGACGTACTGCAGGGCCGCGGCCCGCACGTCGTCCGGAGTCACGTCGTCGACGTACGGGGGGCGCAGGGTCTGGATGCTCCGGCACATGCCGCGGAACCTACGCCGTGGCCCGTCAGCCGTCGGTGTGCGGCAGCTCGAGTCCCGTGCGCGGGGCGATGAAGATGCCGGTGGCCTCGGCCAGCACGACACCGTCCAGGGTGCTGCGCCCCCAGGCGACGACCTTGCGGCCGCTGGAGCTCTCGACGCCGGCGGCGTACTCGATCTGCTCGTGCAGCGGGGTGCGCGCGAGCAGCTTGACGGTCAGGGTGCCGGTGAAGCCGGCGGTGCCCGAGGCGGCCTGGGCGACGCCGAGCAGGTCGTCGAAGGCGGAGATGACGTAGCCGCCGTGCACCGATCCGGGCGGGCCCTCGAACGCCTCGCCGTAGGTCGCGCGGCCGAACGTTGCGTCACCGTCGAACCAGATCTCGAGCGGGGCGGCGAGCGCGTTGCAGCGCCCGGACAGCGGGCTGCGCTCGAACAGGCTTGCGTCCCCGCGGTTGCCGTAGACGCCGCCCGACGAGCGGATGTCGGGCAGGCCGGCGATCTGCTTGCGGGCCTCGGACAATCGCTGCTCGGCGTCGGCGAGCGCGTCCTCGTCCGCCGCCTCGACGTCCAGGTAGAGCACGTCGGCGATCAGACCGCGCACCTCGGCCGCCAGCGCGTGCTTGCGGCGCCGGCGCGGGCTGGGGTCCTCGTCGACCGGGAACCAGGTGCGCTGGTCGGCGGCGGTCACCGTGCGGCGATGAGCTCGCCGAGGCGCTCCAGCGACCGCAGGGCGCCGCCGAGCGAGAGCTCGTCGACCTTGCCGGCGAGGAACCAGCGGTGCAGGGGGAACGACACGTCGACGCCCAGTCCACCGTGCAGGTGGACGGCGGCGGACGTCACGCGCTGCACGCCCTCGGCCGCCCAGAAGGCGGCGATGGCCGTCTGCTCCGCGTGGGGCAGGCCTTCGTCGGTGCGCCAGACCGCCTGCTGCATCGTCAGTCTCATCGCCTCGACGTCGATCCAGCAGTCGGCGACGCGGCAGGTCACGGCCTGGAAGGTCGCCAGCGGCTTGCCGAACTGCTCGCGCGTGGACACGTGCGAGGCGGCCAGCGCGAGCGCCTGCTCGGCGACGCCGACGGCGTGCGCGCACAGCAGCAGGGTGCTGCGCACGAGCGCTGCCTCGAGGGCCTCGGGCCCGGTGGCGAGGACCTCGCCGACCGCGCCGTCCAGCAGCACGGTGGCGTGCGGCTCGCGCGAGCTGACGACCTCGTCCTCCAGGACGACGCCGGCACCGGGCGTGGCCAGCAGCACCAGCAGCGGTGTGCCGTCCTCGGTCGTCGCGCTGACGACGAGGTGCGAGGCCTCGCGGGCCCAGGCCACGGCGACGCGGGTGCCGGTGAGCCGGTAGCCGTCGCCGTCCTTGGTCGCGCGCACGGACGGCTTCAGCGGGTCACCGACGCCGTGCTCGGCCAGCGCCGGCACGACGAGCGCGTCAGCGGAGATCGCCCGGCCCAGCAGGTCGGCGTGCGCACCGTGAGCGGCGAGGGTCTGCAGCGCGGCCAGTGCATGCACGACCGGTACGCGACCGGCAGCGCGACCGGTCTCCTCGGCGACGACGCAGGCCTCGGCGAGCCCGAGGCCGCCGCCGCCGACCTCCTCGGGCAGGGCCATGCCGAGCAGGCCGGACTCGCCGAGCCGGGCCCAGAGCGCCTCGTCGAAGCCCTCGAGCCCGACGGTCGCGGGGGTGCCGGTGGCCAGCAGGCTGGAGGCGAGGCCGCGGACGGCCTCCTGCTCCTCGGTGGGGGTGAAGTCCATGGGTGTCTGTTCCTCGGTCCGGGGGCGGGGGTCAGCGCTTGCTGCGGGGCAGGCCGAGGGCGGTCTGCGCGAGGATCTCGCGCTGCACCTCGTTGGAGCCGCCGCCGAAGGTGCGCACCGGCGCACCGCGGTAGGCCTTCTCGAGCGTCCCGGCGAGCTCGGCGCCGGGGGAGCCCTTGCGCAGGAAGCCCGCGCGGCCCATCACCTCGAGGAGCATCGCGTAGCACTGGACGTCGGTCTCGCTGCCGTAGACCTTGCCGCTGGAGGCATCGGCCGGCGTGAGCTGGCCGACCTCGGTCTTCCAGGCCATGCGCCAGTTGAGGAGCTTGAGCGCCTCGAAGCGCGCGTAGACGCGGGCGAGCGTGCTCCGCACCCACGGGACGTCGATGAGGCGGCTGCCGTCCGCTGTCGTCTCCTGCGCCGCCCAGGTGCGGACGGCCTCGAACAGCTCGAGGGACTTGCCACCCATGGCGGCCAGCGCGACGCGCTCGTGGTTGAGCTGGGACGTGATCAGGCGCCAGCCGGCGTCGACCTCGCCGACGACCATGCTCAGGGGGACGTGGATGTCGGTGTAGTAGCTCGCGGTCGTGACCTCCCCTCCGACCGTCACGATCGGGGTGGCGGAGTAGCCGGGGTCCCTGGTGTCGACCAGCAGGATCGAGATGCCCTTGTGCTTGGCCACATCGGGGTTGGTGCGGCAGGCCAGCCACACGTAGTCGGCCACGTCACCGGCGGTCGTGTAGACCTTGTTGCCGTTCACGACGAACTCGTCGCCCTGGCGCTCGGCGCGGGTCCGCAGCGAGGCGAGGTCGGTGCCCGAGCCGGGCTCGGTGTAGCCGATGGCGACGTCGAGGGTGCCGGCGAGGATGCGCGGGAGGAAGTAGTCCTTCTGCTCCTGGGAGCCGTGCTTCATCAGCGTCGGGCCCACGGTGTTGAGCGCGATCATCGGGACCGGGGCGCCGGCGCGCGTGGCCTCGTCGAAGAACACGAACTGCTCCAGGACCGAGCGCCCCTGGCCGCCGTACTCCGTCGGCCAGCCGATGCCGAGCCAGCCGTCGGCGCCCATCTTCTGGCGGATCTCGCGCGTGGTCGGTCCGCCGTTGCCCTCGGTGGCGATGGCCTCCTTCACCTCGGGGGTGAGCAGGCTGCCGAAGTACTCACGCAGCTGGTCGCGCAGCTGGTGCTGGGCCGGGGTGTAGTCGACGTGCACGGGCACTCCCTCTGAGGGTGACGCGGCTAGAACGTGTTCCAGTTCCGGACTCTCCCGGCTGTCGCGCGTCCCGTCAACAAGGGGTCACGGAAGCAGGAGCAGCGCGAGCAGTCCGAGGGCGAGCAGCACGCCCGTCGCGGCCAGCTGCCAGGACGCCGGGACCGGTGCCGGCAGCGACGGCGCGAGCCCGCCCGGGTCGACCCCGGACGCCACCAGGGTGTCGCGGGCGACGTGCCGTCGACCGCGCAGGAGCAGGACGCTGGCGACCAGGATGGTCGGCAGCGTGCACCGGAACCCCAGGCCCAGGTCGCCGCGCAGGACGCCGTCGGCGGCGACCACCTGGTGGACGTCGGCGATCAGGCCCACCGCGGGCGGGAACAGCGC
>JBKJQM010000089.1:0-2545 GCA_046594005.1 Mycobacteriales bacterium | reverse complement strand
GTACGCCGAGGTGGGTCCGTAGATCGGTCGCAGGAGGTCGAGGTCGCGGATGATCGCGGCGGGGCGCAGGTCGAACACCTCGGTGACGGCCTTCTGCAGGACGTCGTCCTCGACGACACCGGTGCCGAACGTGTCCACGAACAGCCCGACCGGCTCGGCCTTGCCGATCGCGTACGCAACCTGGACCTCGCAGGCGCTCGCCAGACCCGCGGCGACGACGTTCTTGGCCACCCAGCGCATGGCGTACGCGGCGGAGCGGTCGACCTTGGACGGGTCCTTGCCGGAGAACGCGCCGCCGCCGTGCCGGGCGTAGCCGCCGTAGGTGTCGACGATGATCTTGCGGCCGGTGAGACCGGCGTCGCCCATCGGGCCGCCGATGACGAACTTGCCGGTCGGGTTGACCAGCAGGCGGTAGCCCTCGGTGTCGATGCCGAGGCCCTCGAGCTCGGGCGCGACGACGTGCTCCGCGATGTCAGGCGTGAGCAGGTTGACGATGTCGATGTCCTCGGCGTGCTGCGAGGAGACGACGACCGTGTCGAGGCGCGCGGGCTTGCCGTCGACGTACTCGATGGTGACCTGGGTCTTGCCGTCCGGACGGAGGTACGGCACGGTCCCGTCCTTGCGGACCTGGGTGAGGCGGCGGGCCAGCCGGTGCGCGAGCGCGATCGGCAGCGGCATCAGCTCGGGGGTCTCGTCGCACGCGAATCCGAACATCAGGCCCTGGTCGCCGGCTCCCTGGCTCTCCAGCTCGTCCTTCTCGCCCTCGACGCGCGACTCGTAGGAGTCGTCGACGCCCTGCGCGATGTCGGCGCTCTGCGAGCCGATCGACACCGAGACGCCGCAGCTCTCCCCGTCGAAGCCCTTCTTGCTGCTGTCGTAGCCGATGTCGAGGATCGTCTTGCGGACGATGGTCGCGATGTCGACGTAGCCGGAGGTCGTGACCTCACCGGCGATGTGGACCTGACCCGTGGTGATCATCGTCTCGACGGCGACCCGGCTCTTGGGGTCGTTGGTGAGCATCGCGTCGAGGATGGCGTCGCTGATCGCGTCGGCGATCTTGTCGGGGTGCCCCTCGGTGACCGACTCGGACGTGAACAGGCGACGGGACACGGGGCTCCTCAGGTGGTTGGGCTCGCGCGGATGCGCGCAGGCCTTCGCCGGTCAGCCTACCGAGGGGGCAGGCGGGGGACGACGAGGTCCCAGACCGCGTCGGCGAGAACGTCCTTCGTCGTGCGCGGCAGGTCGTACGACGCGCCGTCGGCGGCCAGGACGGTCGCGGCGTTGCTGTCGCCCTCGAAGCCCGTGGGGTGGCCGGCCTCGCCGACCTCGTTGACGACCAGCAGGTCGCAGCCCTTTTTCGCGAGCTTGGCCCTGCCGTGCGTGAGGACGTCGCCGTCGGCGTCGCCGGTCTCGGCGGCGAAGCCGACCAGGACCTGCCCGTCGACCCGGGCCTGGACCAGCTCGGCCAGCACGTCGGGGTTCTGCACCAGCTCGACGGTCAGCGTGTCCGTCTTCTTGCGCTTGGTCGCCAGTCGCTCGACCGGCCGGTAGTCCGCGACCGCCGCGGCCATGACGACGACGTCGGCGCCCTTGCCCTGGGCCAGGACGGCGTCGCGCAGCTCCAGCGCGCTGGTCACCCGGTGGACCGTGACCCCGCTCGGGTCGGGCAGCGCCGCGCTGCTCACGAGCACGACCTCGGCGCCGCGGGCGGCGGCGGTCCGGGCGAGGGCGTAGCCCTGCTTGCCGCTGGAGCGGTTGCCGAGGAAGCGCACCGGGTCCAGGTGCTCGCGGGTGCCACCCGCGCTGACGACGACACGTCGGCCGGTCAGGTCCTGCTCGCGTCCGGCCAGCGCGCGCACGCAGACGTCGAACAGCTCCGCCGCCTCGGGCAGCCTGCCCTTGCCGGAGTCCTTGCCGGTGAGGCGGCCGACGGCCGGCTCGACCACCTGCACGCCGCGGTCCCGGAGCGTCGCGACGTTGGCCTGCGTGGCGGCGTGCTCCCACATCTCGGTGTGCATCGCCGGACCCAGCACCACCGGGCACCGCGCCGTCAGGAGCACGTTGGTGAGCAGGTCACCGGCCAGGCCGTGGGCGGCCTTGGCCAGCAGGTCGGCGGTGGCCGGCGCCACGACGACCAGGTCTGCCTCCTGGCCGAGCCGCACGTGCGGAACGGCGTGCACGTCGTCCCACACGCCGGTGCTCACCGGCTTCCCGGACAGGGCGGACCAGGTGGCGGCGCCGACGAAGTGCAGCGCCGCCTCGGTCGGTACGACGGTGACGTCGTGGCCGCTCTCGGTCAGCCGCCGCAGGAGCTCGACGGACTTGTAGGCGGCGATGCCACCGGCCACGCCCAGGACGACGCGGCTCATGTCGGGGCCCTAGACGACCGAGTCGGCGACCTGCTCGTGCGTGAGCAGCCCGGCGTTGATCTCGCGCAGCGCGATCGACAGGGGCTTCTCCTGCACGCCGCGGTCCCGGAGCGTCGCGACGTTGGCCTGCGTGGCGGCGTGCTCCCACATCTCGGTGTGCATCGCCGGACCCAGCA
>JBKJQM010000478.1:0-11880 GCA_046594005.1 Mycobacteriales bacterium | reverse complement strand
GCGTGAGGTCCGCTGGGTGGCGACCCGCGACGACCGTCTCGCCGCTGCCCTCGACGTGCAGGACGGGCTCGTGCGGCAGAGCGGTGACCGCCCACTCCTGTGGCGGGTCGCCCCGGGCCCCGTGCGACCCAAGGGCGGCGCCGCGGTCACCACCCGGCGTGACAAGGACACGAGAAGAGTTGTCCTGCAGGGCTTCTCGTTCCTGGTGGTCGCTGTCCTCGCCGCTCCGGGGGGTCGCCGTCGGCAGGGGCTCGACCCGTGAGCGGCGGCACCGCGCGCCTCGGTCTGGTGGCCGCGCTGCTCGTCCTCGGGACCGGCATCGGCCAGGTGACGGTGGACAGCTCCCGCGAACCGCCCGTCGCGACGGCGCCGGTCGTGTCGGCGATCGCCGTCTGCCCTGACGCCCCCGTCACCGCCGGGTCGGCGGGCACCGGCGCCGGCACCCTGCGGGCACGGGTCCTCGACCGACCGTCGGTCGCGACCCCGGTCACGGCAGCCGGTCAGGTCGTCGCGGGCGTCGACGCCAGCATCGTCGCCGCCCGGGGAGCGGTCGCCGGCGCACTGGCCGCCGAGCGCGTCACCCGGGTCGACGGCGGCCCGGTCCGCGGGCTGACCGCCGTCCGCTGCGGTCCCGCGACGACGTCGGCCTGGTTCGTCGGCGGCTCCACGGTCGTCGGCGAGTCCGCAGACCTGGTGCTGGTCAACGCCGACGACGCCCCGGCGACCGTCGACGTCCGCGCGTGGTCGACCTCGGGGCCGGCCGAGCAGCGGCCCGGTCGCGGGCTCGCCGTCCCGGCCCGCAGCCGGGTGGTCGTCCCGCTCGACCGGCTGGCGCCCGACACCGAGCTGCTGGCGCTGCATGTGACGACCAGTCGCGGGCGCGTGGCGCCGTACGTCCGCCACGCGCGCAGCGACGGCCGCACGCCCCGCGGCGTGGACTGGGTGCCCGCGACGCGGCCGCCGGCCCGCACCGTCGTCGTGCCCGGGCTGCCGAGCGGACCCGGCCGGCGGTCCGTGGTCCTGGCCAACCCCGGTCCGGACGACGCCACCGCGCAGGTGGTCCTGACCACGGCCGACGGCCAGCTCGAGCCGCTGGTGCTGGACGTCCCGGCGGGAACGACTGCTGTGCAGGAGGTCTCGGAGCAGCTGGCCGACACCCCCGCAGCCGCGACCGTCACGTCGACCGAGCCGGTCCTGGCCGCGGGCTTCGTCTACGACCTGCAGGGCGGTCCGGTGCGCGAGCTGTCGTGGGTGCCGTCGGCGGAGCCGCTCACCGAGCCGGCCCTGCTCGCGGACGTGGCACTGTCCCCGCCCGCCGAGCAGCTCCTGCTCGTGACGGCGCTCGACGAGGACGCGGTCGTCGACGTCGTGCCCGTGCCGGTGGTCGGGGAGGACGCGCCGGGCCCGGCGCAGCGACTGACCGTCCCCGCCGGCACCACGGCGCCGCTGCGGCTGTCGACGTTCGCCGAGCCGGGGGCGACCGTGCGGCTCGCGTTCGAGGTGCGGGTGGTGCGCGGGCGGCCGTACGCCTCCCGCTACCTGCGCGAGCGCGGCCGCACCGGGCCGCTCAGCGCCGTGCTCCCCGTCGTCAGCGGCGTCTCGCGCGTCCCCCGACCGGACGTCGTGCGCGTCACGGACTAGGCAGGCGGCGGGTCGACCTCGTCCGGGTCCAGGTGCAGCAGCCGGGCGACCTGGTCCACGACGACGTCGTGGACGAGGTCGGCGAGGTCGGTGCGGTCGGAGGCGCGCGCCTCCAGCGGCCGCCGGTAGACGACGACCCGCGGCGCAGTCGCCCGTCCCCGGGAGTCGACGCCTGCGGGCAGCAGGCGCCCCAGCGGGACGGCGCCGCCCGCGGTGTCGTCGGTGATGACGTCGTCGTCCAGGGACGCGTCGGTGCCGATCGGCACCGCCGGCACGTCCTCGACGGCGAACTCCACGCCCTCGAGCTCGCGCGACCAGCGCTGCTCCAGCTCCTCGACGGCGTCCAGGACGAGGTCGTCGAAGCGCTCCCCGCGGGTCTGCGCCGCCGGGACCCGGAGCTCCTTGCCGCCCAGCGCGACGGTCATCGGGACCAGCGGCCCGCGCAGTCCGCGGCCGTGCCGGTCGCGCCGTCGACGGGCCGGCGGGCGGGTGGTCCCTGCGGCGTCGTCCACGCGCTCGAGCGTAGGGGAGCCCCGGCGCCCCGCCCGTGAGGTGCGGCGCGTCGCTGGTCGCGGCGCGGCCGTGCGGCTAACGTCCCCGCTCGTGAGCCCAGTCCGGCGCTGCTCGCGCACCGCATGCGCCCTCCCCGCCGTCGCGACGCTCACCTACGTCTACGCCGACCGTGCCGCCGTCGTGGGGCCGCTCGCCGTGCACGCCGAGCCGCACTGCTACGACCTGTGCGAGGTGCACTCCACGCGGCTGACCGCCCCCCTCGGCTGGGAGGTCGTCCGCCACCAGAGCGAGCACCCGGACGTGGTGCGGAGCCGCTCCAGCGACGACCTCGAGGCGCTGGCCGACGCCGTGCGCGAGGCCGCCCGCCCGGCGCCGCTCGCTGCACCGGCTGCTGCGACCGAGGCCGGCACCGGCCGTCGCGGCCACCTGCGCGCCCTGCCGACGCCCGGATAGCCCCACTTGTCCGGTTCGTCCCCGACACGCCGTCTTCTCAGGGAGATCACCCGTTCGGCCGAAGGAGCAGTCACGCCTTCCCGCCGTGCATCCCCTGGAGCCCACCGATGTCGCTCGTCACCACGCCCGCGCACCAGCTCGCGACCTGCGGCACCTGCGCGGGCACCCGCGTCACCTCGATCACGATGACGCTGACCGACGGCTCCCCGGTCGACTTCACCTCCTGCCACTCCTGCGAGACCAAGTCCTGGAAGCAGAGCGGCCGCGAGCTCGACATCACGACGGTGCTCGGCAAGGCGCAGAAGCACAAGCTCTAACGTCTGGGCCCATGACCCGGGACCTCTCGACCATCGTCAAGGCGTACGACGTCCGCGGCCTGGTGCCGCAGGAGCTCGACGCGGACATCGCCCGCGCGCTCGGGGCGGCCTTCGCCCGGTTCGCCGGCTCGCCGCGCATCGTCACCGCCCGCGACATGCGCGAGTCGGGCATCGAGCTGGGCGCCGCGTTCGCGGAGGGCGTCACCAGCCAGGGCGTCGACGTCGTCGAGGCGGGCCTCGGCTCGACCGACCTCCTGTACTACGCGGCCGGCACGATGGACGTGCCCGGCGCGATGTTCACCGCGAGCCACAACCCGGCCCGCTACAACGGCATCAAGCTCTGCCTCGCCGGCGCGAAGCCGGTCGGCCAGGACAGCGGGCTGCGCCAGCTGCGCGAGGACGCCGAGCGCTTCCTCGACGAGGGCATCCCGGCGCACGACGGACCGGTCGGCACCGTCACCCAGCAGGACGTGCTCGCGGGCTACGCGGCGTACATGAAGCAGCTCGTCCCCGGCATCGAGGGCATCCGGCCGTTGAAGGTCGTGGTCGACGCCGGCAACGGCATGGGCGGCCACACCGTGCCGGCCGTGTTCGAGGGCCTGCCGCTGCAGACGACGTCGATGTACTTCGAGCTCGACGGCAGCTTCCCGAACCACGAGGCCAACCCGATCGACCCGGCCAACACCGCCGACCTGCAGGCGCGGGTGCTCGCCGAGGGCGCCGACATCGGCCTGGCCTTCGACGGCGACGCCGACCGCTGCTTCGTCATCGACGAGAAGGGCGCGATCGTCAGCCCGTCCGTCCTGACCGCCCTGATCGCCGCCCGCGAGCTGGCCAAGCACCCCGGCAGCACCGTGATCCACAACCTCATCACGTCCAAGGCGGTGCCCGAGGTCGTCGCCGAGAACGGCGGCACCGCGGTGCGCACGCGCGTCGGCCACTCGTTCATCAAGGCCGAGATGGCGCGTACGGGAGCGGTCTTCGGCGGCGAGCACTCCGGCCACTTCTACTTCTCGGAGTTCTGGAACGCCGACTCCGGCATGCTCGCCGCCCTGCACGCGCTGGCCGCGCTCGGCACGCAGGACGGCAGCCTGTCGAGCCTGCTGTCGACCTACAGCCGCTACGCCGCCAGCGGTGAGATCAACTCCACCGTCGGCGACTCGGCCTCGAAGGTCGCCGAGATCCAGGCCCGGTACGCCGACCTCGAGCTCGACGAGCTGGACGGGTTGACGGTCACGAGCCCCGAGGGCTGGTGGTTCAACGTGCGCGCCAGCAACACCGAGCCGCTGCTGCGGCTCAACGTCGAGGCGCCCGACGAGGCGACCCTGGCGCGCGTCCGCGACGAGGTGCTCGGCCTCATCCGCGGCTGAGGTCCCGTGCCGGTCAGGGCCGCGTGCTGACGACGACGAGCGCCCCGTCGCCGTACGGCACCACCGTCGCCCGCACCCACGGGCCCTGGGTGAACCGGGCGTACGGCGCCAGCAGCGCACCGGTGTCGCGGGCCAGCCAGTAGGCGTCGCCGGGTGCGTCCCGGACCCAGCCCTCCTGCTCCAGCACGTCCTCCCAGGCGCGCGCCGCGGTGGCGTCGCCGGTCAGGCCGGGGCGCAACGGCGGCACCGGCCCGCCGGTGCTGAGCACGGTCATCGGCAGCGCCCAGCCGCTGTCCTGCACCACCCCGGTCCGCTGCTCGACGACCCGCTGACCCGCCGGCACCGGCAGTGCCGCCACCGTGTCCGCCAGCCGCTCGGCGGACGGGTGCGCGTCCGCCACGGCGTCCGGCACGGCCGCGCCGACCAGCGCGGCGGCGACGGCGATGCCGGCGACCAGCAGCGGCAGCCGCACCTGGCGGCGCAGCAGCAGGACGGGGACCGCGACCAGCACCGGCAGGCAGGCCGCCCAGACCAGGAGCTCGCCGTGCAGCTCGCCGCCGAGGGCGTACCCCGTGCGGTGCAGCATCCAGGTCGTCGTGAGGCCCACCCCGAGGACTGCCAGCACCAGCCGCTGCGCGAGGCCGGTGCGACCGGGCGCCCAGCCGGTCGGGCGCCGGAACCCCTCCACGAGCCAGCGCGCCCCCGCCGGAGCAGCCAGGGCGCCGACGCCGGCCGTCGCTGCGCCCAGGAGCAGCGCGACGGGGACGAAGACCAGCGCCGTCCGGCCGGCCCGGTCGTGACCCGCCCGCCGCAGCCCGCGGTGCACCGCCACCGCTCCGGCGAGCAGCGCGAGCAGGCTCGCGACGACGGCCGTCAGCAGGATCCAGCCGAGCTGCGCCCAGCCCTCGTCGTGCTCGGGGTAGAACGGCAGGCAGGTGACGACGCCGGCGCCGGCGCCCCCGAGCACCCCGGCTCCGCCCCAGAGCGAGGCGACGGCGTACGGACCACGGGGAGTGTCGGAGGTCATGACCGCAGCCTGGTGCGGTCGGACCCCCTGGGTCCTGAGCAGAAGTACCCGGCTGCCGCTCGCTAGAGTTCGCCCCATGAAGCTCGACGCTGCCCTGCTCGACATCCTGGCCTGCCCGGCCTGCCTCTCGTCCCTGCGTGCCGACGAGGCGGCGGAGGAGCTCGTCTGCACCGGCTGCGGGCTCGCCTACCCCGTGCGCGACGACATCCCGGTGCTGCTCGCGGACGAGGCTCGCAAGCCGGCGTGACTCCCTCCTCCGGAGAGCTGCTCGACGACGTCGCCCGCCTCGAGCAGGGCGATCCGGAGGGCATGCTCCGTGCGGTCGCGTCCAGCGCTGCGCAGGTCCGCGAGGCGGCGGTGCTGGCTGGCGAGGCCGGCCTCGAGCGGCTCGTCGAGGACGGCCGCCCGCGCGCGGTCGTCGTGTGCGGCATGGGCGGCTCGGGCATCGCCGGCGACGTCCTGGCCGCCGTCGCCGGCGCCGGCTCGCCCGTCCCGATCCTCACGCACCGCGGCTACGGCCTGCCCGCGTGGGTCGGCCCGATGGACCTGGTCATCGCGGTCTCCTGCTCGGGCGGGACCGAGGAGACCCTGTCCGCGCTCGACGAGGCCGTCCGCCGCGGCTGCCGCCTCATGGTCGTCGGTCGCGAGGGCTCACCCGCCGACGACCTCGGTCAGCGCGGCCGCGCCGTCTTCGTCCCCGTGACGCAGGGCCGCCAGCCGCGCGCCAGTGTGTGGGCGCTGTCCACCCCGCTCGTCGTGGCCGGGCACGCGCTCGGCCTGCTCGCGGCGCCCCCCGAGGGCGTCGAGGAGGCGGCGGTCGTGCTGGAGCGGGTCGCCGACCGCTGCCGCGTCGATGCCGACAACCTCGTCAACCCGGCCAAGCGCCTCGCCGTCCAACTGGACGGCACCCTGCCGGTGCTGTGGGGGACCTCGCCGATGGCGGGCGCCGCGGCCTACCGCTTCGCCTGCCAGCTGAACGAGAACGCCCAGCTCGCCGCCGCGTGGGGCGTGCTGCCCGAGGCCAACCACAACCAGGTCGTCGCCTTCGACGGTCCGATGGCCGGCAGCGTCGAGAAGGCGGGCGGTGAGGACGACTTCTTCCGCGACCGCGAGCAGGACGTCGAGCGCACCGGCGCGCTCGCGCTGGTCCTGCTGCGCGACCTCGAGGAGCACCCGCAGACCGCCCTGCGCGCCGACGTCAGCGCGCAGCTGGCCCGGGAGCGCGAGGTGCCCGTGGTCGAGCTGCGTGCCGAGGGCGACGGCGCCTTCGCCCGGCTCGCCTCGCTCATCGGGCTGACCGACTACGCCAGCACCTACCTCGCCCTGGTGCAGGGCACCGACCCCACCCCCGTGGACGCCATCACGGCCCTGAAGCAGAGGATCAGCAGGTGAGCGCGAGCGGCGGCAAGAAGGCGATCATCGCGGCGCTGGGCGCCAACCTCGCCATCGCCGTCGCGAAGTTCCTCGGCTTCCTCGTCACCGGCTCGTCGTCGATGCTCGCCGAGTCGGTCCACTCCGTCGCCGACTCCGGCAACCAGGTGCTGCTGCTCGTCGGGCAGAAGCGCGGGGCACGTGCGGCCGACGAGGAGCACCCGTTCGGCTACGGCCGTGAGCGCTACTTCTACTCGTTCGTCGTGGCGCTGGTGCTGTTCTCCCTGGGCTCGCTGTTCGCGCTGTACGAGGGCGTCCACAAGGTGCAGGAACCCGAGGAGCTCACGACGCCGTCGGTCGCCATCGGGATCCTGGTGTTCGCGATCATCGCGGAGGGGTTCTCGTTCCGGACGGCCATCAAGGAGTCCCGGCCCGGCAAGGGCAGCAACACGTGGGTGCACTTCGTCCGGACGTCCAAGTCGCCCGAGCTCCCGGTCGTGCTGCTCGAGGACGCCGCGGCACTGCTCGGACTCGTGCTGGCCCTGCTCGGCGTGACCCTGAGCGTGGTCACCGACGATCCCGTGTGGGACGGGGTCGGCACCCTCTGCATCGCCGCCCTGCTGGGCCTGGTCGCCGTCGTCCTCGCCGCCGAGATGAAGAGCCTGCTGCTCGGCGAGTCGGCGGCGCCGGCGGCCGTGCGCGCCATCCGCGCAGCGCTGGTCGACGGGACGGCCGTCACGCGGGTCATCCACCTGCGCACGCTCCACCTCGGGCCGGAGGAGCTGCTCGTGGCGGCGAAGATCGCGGTGGCGCCCGGGCTGGACGTGGCGGCCGTCGCCCGGGCCATCGACGCGGCCGAGGCCCGCGTGCGGGCGGTCGAGCCACTGGCCCGCGTCATGTACCTCGAGCCGGACCTGTACCGCACGCCCGTCTAGGAGCACAGTGGGGTCGTCCCTCTGAGAGGAGGCGGTCACCATGTCGACGGTCCACTGCCCGCTGTGCGGGCTGAGGTACACCTGGGTGAGCGAGCTCGACGGCCATGTCCGTGACGAGCACGGACCGCCGCCCGAGGTGCACGTTCCGCCGCCACCGCGCGAGCACCACGACCGCTGGGCGACGCACCGGCCAGCGAGTCCTCAGCGGTAGCCGTACGGCCGGCTCGGGAGCCGGGGGTCGACGGGCCAGTGGCTGGGGGGCGGTGGGTTCGTGCCGTACCCGTCCAGCCGGACGAACAGGTGCGCGACGACGGCCACGACGGACAGGGCGAGGAGGAGCAGAAGAAGGATCATGGCAGGAACTCTGCGCTCAGGTAGATCCTGCCACCAGTGGCAGGACTGACGTCCTTCCACGACTTCCTGCCATACTCGTGGTGTGCTGACCGACGTCGTCGTCCTCGCCCCACCCGGAGTCGCCCCGTTCGAGTTGGGCGTGGTCTGCGAGGTCTTCGGTGTCGACCGGACGGCGCAAGGGCTGCCGGCGTTCGAGTTCGCCGTCGCCGGCTACAGCGCCGGAACCGTCCAGACCAGCGCCGGTTTCGCGCTGCAGGTCGAGCACGGGCTCGAGCGCTGCGCCACCGCCGACCTGGTCGCGGTGCCGGCCTACGACGGCCACCACACCCCGCCCGAGCCGGTGCTGGAGGTCCTCCGGGCGGCCGTGGAACGGGGCGCCACCGTGCTGTCCGTGTGCTCCGGCGCGTTCGCCCTCGGCCACGCCGGGCTGCTCGACGGGCGGCGTTGCACGACCCACTGGCGGCACACCGACGAGCTGGCCGCCATGTTCCCGCTCGCCGAGGTGGACCCGGCCGTCCTGTACGTCGACGCCGGTCGGGTCGTCACGAGCGCCGGCACCGCCGCCGGCATCGACGCTGCGCTGCACCTCGTGCGCCGGGAGCTCGGCGCCACCGTGGCCGCGCAGATCGCCCGCCGGATGGTCGTCCCGCCGCACCGCGACGGGGGTCAGGCGCAGTACGTCGACGCGCCGATCGCCGCGGTCGCCTGCGAGACCCTCGAGCCGCTGATGGAGTGGATGGTCGGGCACCTGGCCGACGAGCTCGACGTCGAGACGCTGGCCGAGCGGGCGCTGATGTCGCCGCGTACGTTCGCCCGCCGCTTCCGCGCCGAGACCGGGGCGACGCCGGTCGCATGGCTCACCGACCAGCGCGTGCTCGCGGCGCAGCGGCTGCTGGAGCAGACCGACGAGCCGCTCGAGCGGGTGGCGCAGGTCTGCGGCTTCGGGACGGCCGCCGTGCTGCGCCACCACTTCCTGCGCCGCCGCGGCACGACCCCGCAGGCCTACCGCCGCACGTTCCGGACGCGGCGGGCGTCCTAGTCAGGACGAACGCAGCGCCATGACGTACGTCGCGACCGCCGACTCGACGTCGTCGTCCTCGCGGCGGAAGCGCACCTCGACCTCGAAGGTCGCCCGCCCCTTCTCCGCGAGGGCTGCGCGCGCGCCGGCCTCGTCGCCGGTGAGCCGGCCCTCGGCCAGCAGCGGCCCGGTGACGACGGCCGAGTAGGCGATCGTCGAGGACTTCACCAGCGGGATCGCGCCCTGCTCCACCAGGTCGCCGAAGATCCGCAGCAGCACCACGAAGGCCGTCGTCTCGCCCAGCCCGAAGATCGCTGCGGCGTGCGGTCCGCCGAGGTGGTTGTGCAGCTCGGGCCCGGCGTCCAGGCGCAGCAGCGCCGGGTCCTCGGACAGGACCCGCGGGCCGAGGGTGCGCACGAACCCCGCGGTGCCGTGGATGAGCGCGCTGATGTCCATCAGGTCGCGCCGGTCACGGGAGAGGGGGTCACGTGGGACAGGATGCCCTGTGCCCTCGAACTCCGCGGCCGACCGTCCGCCGCACGACGTCGCCGACGTCGGCCTGGCCGAGCAGGGCCGTCGCCGGGTCGAGTTCGCCGAGCGCGCGATGCCGGTGCTGGGCCTGCTGCGCGAGCGCTTCGCCCGGGACTGCCCGCTGCGGGGCGTACGGGTCGCCGCGTGCGCGCACATCACGCCCGAGACCGCCGCCCTGGCACGGACTCTGACGGCCGGCGGCGCCGAGCTGCACCTCGCGGCGAGCAACCCGCTGTCGACCCAGGACGACGTCGCCGCCGCCCTCGTCGTCGAGGACGGCATCGCCGTGCACGCCCGGCACGGCGTGGACCGCGTCGGGTACGCCGCCCACCTGCGCGCCGCGCTCGACAGCCGGCCGCACCTGCTGCTCGACGACGGCTGCGACCTCGTGACCGTGCTGCACACAGATCGTGCCGACCTGCTGGGCGAGGTGCGGGCCGGTGGTGAGCAGACCTCGACCGGCGTGCTGCGGCTGCGGCAGATGGCGGCGGACGGGGCGCTGAAGCTGCCGATGGCGGCAGTCAACGACACCCCCATGCAGCTGCTGGTGGCCAACCGCCACGGCACCGGCCAGTCGACGCTGGACGCGGTCATGCGCGCGACCGGGACGCTGCTCGCCGGGACGACCGTGGTGGTGGCCGGCTACGGCTGGTGCGGCAGCGGGATCGCCGCCCGCGCACGCGGTCTCGGTGCCCAGGTCGTCGTGACTGAGGTGGAGCCGCGCCGGGCGCTGGAGGCCGTGCTCGACGGCCATCGGGTGCTGCCGATGGCCGAGGCGGCCGTCCTCGGGGACGTCTTCCTCACCAGCACCGGTGACCGGGACGTGCTGACCCCCGAGCACTTCGCGGTCATGAGGGACGGCGCGGTGCTGGCCAACGCCGGGCACTTCGACGTGGAGGTCGACGTCGTGGGCCTCGAGCAGGCCGCCGTCGCCGTGCACCGCAGGGTCCGGCCCCTGGTCGACGCGTACGAGCTGCAGGACGGTCGCCGGCTGCTGCTGGTGGCGGAGGGCCGGCTGGTGAACCTCGCCGCGGGGGAGGGGCACCCCCCGCAGGTCATGGACATCTCCTTCGCCGTGCAGGCGCTCACCGTCGAGTGGCTGGCCGGCGCCACCCTCGACCCGGGTGTGCACGAGGTGCCCGCCGCGATCGACGACGAGGTCGCCCGCACCAAGCTGTCTGCGCTGGGCGTCCGGCTCGACGCGCTCAGCCCGGCCCAGGCCCGCTACCTGTCGAGCTGGCACGCTTAGAGGCAGGGAAGGCGACGGCGACGTCGAAGAGGGCCGCATGACCCTGCGCGTCCGTCCGCTGCTCGCCACCGCCGTCCTCGCCGCCGTCGCGGGCACCACCCTGGCCGCCGCGGCCGGCACCGGACCGGTCGACCTCGACCGGCTGCGCGACTACGGCCTCCAGCACGGGACGCTGGGTCAGGGCAAGGTCGCCGCCGCCGAGGCCCGCTACACCGCGCCCGGCTTCGCGGTCACGCCGACGGCCGCGTGCGCGCCGGGCTCGCGCCCCGAGAGCGGCCGATCCGGCCGCGTCCCGTTGTCGGAGTACCGCAGCGGCCGGGCCGCCCGCGGCTACACCTGCAACGCCACTGACGTCGGTCACGAGGGCGACAGCGGCGGCTTCCAGGTCCACCGCTACGTCGACAAGGGCGGCCACGAGTGCGCCTACTACGACGGCACCACGCTGTTCCCGACCCGCGAGGTCGCCGGCAAGCCCGGCGGCGTCGTGGTGCTCGACATGGCCAACCCCGCCAAGCCCCGTCGTACGGCGGTCCTGGACTCGTTCGCCATGCGCACGCCGCATGAGTCGCTGCGGCTGAACACTCCGCGCGGGCTGCTGGTCGCCGTCGCCGGCTCGCCCGTGACGCAGGTCGGCATCATCGACGTCTACGACGTGAGCGCCGACTGCCGCGCCCCGGTCCTGAAGTCCTCCACGCCGCTCGGCGTGCTCGGCCACGAGGGCGCGCTGTCGCCTGACGGCAGGACGTACTGGGCGGCGACCACCGCCGACCGCGGCCTGACCGCCGTCGACATCAGCAACCCGTCCTTGCCGCGCATCGTGTGGCGCGGCCTGGACACGGCGACCCACGGCCTCTCGATCTCGGACGACGGCAAGCGGGCCTACCTCGCCGACGTCGCAAGCGACCGCGGCCCGACGCAGAACTACTACACGCAGGTCACCAACGGCGGCGGGGGCATGCGCATCCTGGACGTCTCGCAGGTCCAGGACCGCGCGACGGTGCCGCAGGTGACCGAGGTCGGCTACGTGACCTGGCCCGAGGTCACGATCCCGCAGAACACCATCCCGACGACGTAGCGGTGGCCCTTCACCGTGATCGGGAT
>JBKJQM010000249.1:0-9372 GCA_046594005.1 Mycobacteriales bacterium | reverse complement strand
CCTGCTGCTCCTGCAGCAGCGGCGTCGTCTCGTCGTAGACGTGCGCCCACATCGACGTCGGGTCCGGGTCGGCCATCTCCAGGCACTCCTTGCGGATGCGCGCCGCCAGCGCGTCGGAGTCGGCGTCGAGCTGCTCGAAGAAGGCGGCGTCGACGAGCTGCTGCTTGTAGAGGAAGGACCTCATCCGCTCGAGCGGGTCCTTGAGCTTCCACGCCTCGAGCTCGCTGGCCAGGCGGTAGCGCGTGGGGTCGTCGGACGTGGTGTGCGCCCCCATGCGGTAGGTGAACGCCTCGACGAGCGTCGGGCCCTGGCCGTTGCGGGCGTCGTCGAGGGCCTTGCGGGTCACGGCGTACGACGCCAGCACGTCGTTGCCGTCGACGCGTACGCCGGGGAAGCCGAAGCCGCGGGCGCGCTGGTAGAGCGGGATACGGGTCTGCGCAGCGGTCGGCGTCGAGATGCCCCACTGGTTGTTCTGGCAGAAGAAGACGACCGGGGCGTTGTAGACGCTGGCCCAGACGAACGCCTCGTTGACGTCGCCCTGGCTGCTGGCGCCGTCGCCGAAGTACGCGATGACGGCCCCGCCGTCGTCACCCCCGACGGCCCCGTCCTTCTGGATGCCCATCGCGTAGCCGGTCGCGTGCAGCGTCTGCGAGCCGATGACGATCGTGTAGAGGTTGAATCGCTTCTCCTGGGGGTCCCACGCTCCGTTGCTCGCGCCGCGGAACAGCCCGAGCAGCTCCATCGGGTCGACGCCCTTGCACCACGCGACGCCGTGCTCGCGGTAGGTCGGGAACGCGAAGTCCTTCTCGCGCATCGCCCGGCCCGAGCCGACCTGCGCGGCCTCCTGGCCGAGCAGCGCCGCCCAGATGCCGAGCTCGCCCTGGCGCTGCAGGGCGGTGGCCTCCACGTCGATGCGCCGGACGAGGACCAGGTCGCGGTAGAGCTCGCGGTACTCCTGGTCGGTCAGGTCGACGTCGTAGTCCGGGTGCGAGACGCGCTCACCCTCCGGGGTGAGCAGCTGGACCGGCTCGTCCCCGGTCAGGGCCGGGGGTGCGGGGGTCGACATGGGTGCTCCTCGGAGAGCTCGGCCTCGCCATCGGGATCACCGGGGCGGGGCGGGGGGCAGGTGGACCGACGGACCGCGGGTGGGCGGGACGGCGGCGCCGGTGGTGCGGGCACATCCTGGCAGAGTTCGGGCGCGCAGTGTGACCTGCGTCTCGGCAGCGTACGAGGTGTCGGCGGCGCCCGGGGGGCCTGCCGACACGTGGGCAGGCGGCGTGGGCGCTCGGCCGAGGCGGCAGCCGTCACCGGTGGGCCGGGCGGTCGGCGGTGCGGGCTAGCGCTTGTGGGCTGGCTTCGCCGTGGTCGCCTTGCGAGCAGAGGCCTTCTTGGCGGCGGCCTTCTTGGCGGCGGCCTTCTTGGCTGCCGCTCGGTGCGCGGCCGCCTTCGTGGCCGCGCGCTTGTCGGCAGCAGCCTGGTGCGCGGACCGCGACTGCGACGCGGCGACGGTCGCGCGGGCCGCGGCAGCGTGCTGCTTGGCGGTCACGACGGCGACGGCGTCCGCGCGCTCGGCGCGCTGGTGCGCCTCTGCGGTGGTCGGCTCAGTCGTGCCCTGCGGACCCTGCGTCGGCAGGGGGTCCGTGCTGCCGACGGTCCCGGCGTCGAGCTGGAGGCCGCCGACCGTCACGGTGACGCCGGCATCGCCGAGGCGCAGGCTGAGCGCCAGCACGGGAGCATCCGCGGTCGGCACCGCGCTGGGCTCGACCGTGGGGCTCGGGAGCGCGACGCCAGGCACGGCCATGACGGGCGGGAGGTTCGGCCCCGGGAGCTCCGTCGTCGGGGGGACGACACCGGGGAGGGCGCCGACCTCGGGTACCGGGGCGAGCGCCGGGAGGGCGACCGGACCCGCGCCCGGTGCCGCGGGGCGGAGCGCGCCCACCGCCAGGATCGGGGCTCGCCGGACGCGTGGGGCGGTCCGGCGTGCTGCCGGGGCGACGGCCGCCGGCGCCGGGAGGGTCAGCACCCCGGGATCGCCCAGCTGCGCCGGTGGAGCGGCGGCGTTCGGTCGGGGAGCCAGCTCCGAGCTCGGGCCGACGACGGCGGCGGTGCCGTTGAGGACGACGGCGGCGGTGCCGACGGAGGCCAGCGCGACGAGCGCGCCCGTGGCCGTCACGAGGATGGCGCGCGAGGACAGCGGCACGGTCGTGCGGCGCTGTCCCATCGGCTCCTCCTGCTCTGTCCGCTCGCTGTTGAGCCGTACGGCCCCACTATGCACCTGCTGTGACTACTCCGCTACTGTCGGCAATGGGCCGAACGGGTGAGTCGTCATGGCTGTTCCGCCCGCTGCTTGACCGACGCCAGGGTCTGCTCGATCGACGTCGCCGTGAAGGTGCCGCGGTCCTGCACCCCGGTGACCAGCCGCCCGAGGACGTGCATCACACGCCCGCGCCGGTCCTGCCACTGCTCGGTGACGCGGCACCCCTGCGGCGTGGCTTCGATCTCGTACGCCCACTCCGCCACCGGCAGGCCCAGGGACCGCACCGCGAAGGCGAACTCCCGCCCGGGCGAGCACCGCGTGACGGTGCTGCGCGTGGACCAGCGGCGCCCGCCGGAGCCGTTCCGACCCACGAAACCCGCACCGACGGCGGGCCCGGTGGCGCCACCGGTCCACGAGCCGCCGGTGTTCTCGGGGCTGAACGCCCCCATGCCCGGCAGGTCGCTGACGAGCTCCCAGACGCGGTCCGGCGAGGCGGCCACCTCGACGGTGCGGGAGATGGTCGAGGGAGCGGGAGCGGGCACGGGAGCAGGCACGCGCGGACCGTACTGCCGACAACCGACGAACGGCGCACAGCGGGGCGTCCGCGTGGCGCGGCGCGTACGGGGGATCATGTGACGCATGTCGCCGCACCGCAGCACCGCTCGATCGTCCCGGGGTGCCCTCCTGGCCCTCCTGCTCGTGCTCCCGACGACCGCCTGCAGCTCCGAGGACCCGGAGCCGGCCGGGCCCCGTCCGGTCCTCGTGCAGCCGAGTCAGCCCGGCGTGGCCTCGGACGTCGGCCAGTCCACCCAGCGGCGCATCAGCCTCATCGTCACCAAGGGCCGGACCAGCGGCGTGAGCGAGGTCGTCGAGGTGCGGCTGAACACCCGCATCCGGCTGACCGTCACCGCGGACGTCGCCGACGTGCTGGTGGTGGAGGGATACGGCGCGCGGGCTCAGCTCACGGTGGACGAGCCGGCGTCGCTGACCTTCATCGCGGACCGCGCCGGTGACTTCGCGGTCTCGCTCGAGCGGTCGGGCCAGGTCCTGACGCGCCTGCGCGTGCAGTAGGACGCGCCACACCCGGGGCCGGCAGGAAGGGCCTCGACGGCGTCGAACCGTCCTGCGACCCCACCGCAGGAGGAGCCCCGTCATGAGCGACACCCCGCAGACAGCGCACGGCACCGCGACCCGCGGCCTGTCCCGCCGCAGCCTGTTCCGCACCGCCGGAGCGGCCGCCGCCGTGGGCGTGGTCGGCGTCGGCACAGCCGCGCGCGCGGTCTCGAGCGGCGCGACCGGCTCGGCTCTCGAGCCGTTGCGCCTGGCCCGCGTGTGGGCCGTCGGCCGCGCCCAGCACACGCTGCTCACGGGCTTCGACGACACGCACGACGTCTTCGAGGACGGCTCGGCCGAGTACCTGCTGTGGCCCGGCGACCTCGCGAAGCTGCTCAAGACGGGGCTGCGCTTCGAGGTGACCGTGCCGGACCTGGTCGCCCGGGACCGCGCCCTCCCGACGGCGCGCACGGCGCCGATGCAGCCGGGCGAGAGCGGCACGGCCGACTACCGCACGCTCGAGGAGTACGAGCGCGACCTGCGGGCGCTGGCGAAGCGCTACCCGAGCAAGGCGCGCCTGCTGGAGCTGCCGCACAAGACCCTCGAGGGCCGCACCGTCTACGGCCTCGAGGTCGCCACGAACGTCACGGCGCGAGACGGCCGGCCGGTCATGTACCAGGACGGCTGCCACCACGCTCGTGAGTGGCCGGCGGCCGAGGTGCCGCTCATGTGGGCGTACGACCTGCTGGAGAACTCCGGCAAAGACGCGCGCCTCCGGGCCATCCTCGACAACGTCCGGACGATCGTCGTCCCGGTCGTGAACGTCGACGGCTTCGCGTTCACCCGCTCGCTGCCGCCCGTCGAGACCGGCGAGGTCGGCGGCGTCACCAACCCGCTGCCCCCCGAGGCGATCATCGCCGGCGGTCAGCTCCGGTACACCCGCAAGAACCGGCGGCCCCTGCTCGGCAGCGACGTGGGCGACGGCCAGCTCGCCGCGACCGACAAGCCGTACGGCCTCGACGCCGTCGTCGGCGTCGACCCGAACCGCAACTACTCCTACAGCTGGGGCGACGACGAGGCCGGCTCGTCGGCCGACGCGCTCGACCAGACCTACCGCGGCACCGACCCGCTGTCGGAGCAGGAGACCAAGAACGTCGCCGACCTGCTCAAGAGCCGGCACGTCACTGCGCTGGTCACCAACCACACCTCCGGCGACCTGCTGCTCTGGTCCTGGGGCGACACCACGGCCGACGCACCCGACAACTCCGCCCTCGAGGGCCTCGGGCGGGCGATGGCGACCTACAACGGCTACGAGGCGAAGAAGTCGATCGGCCTCTACGTCACGACCGGGACGACCTCGGACTACGCGTACGGCGTGCTGGGCTCCATCGGCTACACCTTCGAGCACGCGGGCAGCAGCTTCCACCCGCCGTACGAGGCGACCGTGCCGGCGATGTACGCCAAGAACCGCGAGGCCTTCATCCTGCTCGCGGGCTATGCGTGCATGGCGCCGGAGAAGCGGCCGGCGCTGCGCCTGAGCCGCGCAGCGAACACGCAGCTCGCGAAGTTCGGTCAGAAGGGCCAGCTGCTGCACGGGATCATCACGGGCCGCGCTGTCGACGCGCGCGGCCGGGCGGTGAAGGCCGAGCTCACGCTGACCAAGACCTTCGACACGCTGCTGTGGGCCAAGGGCGAGGGCAACCCGCTCGGCCAGAAGGCCCTCCGCGAGCGCATCGAGACCTCGATGCAGGCCGCCTCGGACGGCACCTTCACGTGGCACGTCAACCCGTCGACCCGCCCGGTCGTGTTCGCCGACAAGAAGACCGAGGCCTACACCCTCACCGTCACCGGCCCGACGGGCGTCGGGATCAGCCGCCGGCTCGTCGTGAAGCGCGGCCAGCGCATCGACCTCGGCACCGTCGTCGTCGGGTAGCTGCGCCTCCGCCGGTCCGGCCCTCGACGCCGGCCCGGGTGAGACCTCCCCTGCGTTCGCTCACGCCGTACGGCGCCTCGACGCGCCGAACGAAGAGGAGATGCGAGACGCCCACCGCGCGCGCGCGAAGTGCCCAGCCGGGGCCGAGAGCCGTGAGCCGAGAGGGCGGTCTAGCGGGGAGACCAGCTCCGCAGGACGACCGGCGCGGCCGCGGGCAGACGAATGCTGCGGCGACCCAGCAGGAGCAGGGAGCGACGGTCGCGTCGGGGGGCCGCATGGCGGCGACGGATGCTGCTGGACACGACGGTTCCTCTCCTGCACCGGGTCACGGGTGCGTGGCGACCAGACTACGTGCCGCATGCGACGAGCGGCCCGGGCTCATGCACGGGCCGCTCGTCGTCGTCACATCAGCAGGTCACGGCGCGCACGAGAAGTCCTCGAAGTGGCCGGGGGTGGTCGGGTAGGCCGACCCGGTGTTGGCCTTGACGTCGGCGTTGTAGACCAGCCCGAGCTCGCCGAAGCCGGACCCCGAGGAGGTCGTGACCGCCGCGAGCGTCGGGCCCGCGCCGATCCCGTACGCCCACTTCTGCAGGAAGTCCTGCATGTCCGGGCTGAACAGGCGCACGTCGTTGAATCCGCCGTACGCCGCGTTGCAGTGGTTCCACAGGTTGTAGACGCCGGCCCAGTCGAGTAGCCGGTCACCGGGGTTGGGCCCGTTCCCCGCGACGTCACCCTCCATCACGTCGCGGCCCCAGCCGCCGTAGATCCAGTCCGTGCCCTGGTGGTGCTGGTGCGCGGTGACCGGGTCGGCGACCTCGGTGTCGGTCATGACGAACCAGGCGCACGGGTCGATCGTCGTCACGGCCTTCTTGCCGCCGGACGACACGGACTCCAGCGAGGACGAGCAGGTCGTCCCCGGCGTGGCGGTCGAGCCGCGCGGGCGGAAGTCGAGCAGCTCGGGCAGGCCCGTGCCGTCCGCTTCCAGGCCGCCGTAGCCGCCGGCCAGGTGGTCGACGAAGCGGTCGTTGATCCCGCGCTGCGAGAGGTCGGTTCCGGTGCAGGCGTCCTCGCTGCCGGCGACGGTGTCGCAGCCCCTGCCGCCCCAGATGACGTCCGAGCCGCGGTCGCCGAAGACGTAGTCGCCGCCACTGTCGCCGTTGACCAGGTCGCGGTCGAAGCCCGCGTGGATCGAGTCGTGACCCGAGCCGCCGCGGATCCGGTCCCCGACACCGGTGTTGGCCACGGTCTCCGCGGCCAGGCCGGTGGCGCCGACCTTGTCGCCCGGCGAGGCCATCTCACCGGTCGCGAACTCCGACGTCGTGCCCGTACCGGAGGCGTGGGCGGCCGCATCGTGCAGCAGGTCGACGCGTCGGTCGAGCGAGCCGGGCCGCAGGCTGGTGAAGCTCTCCTGCGGGGGGCTGTTCAGGCTGGCCGTGATCGAGCCCGGATCGGTGGGGGAGCCGTCGATGAAGTTGGTGACGATGCCGCCGCGGTCGCCGAGCATGGCGTCCTCACCGGCATCGCCGTACATCTCGTCCCGACCGAGCTCGCCGTACATGTCGTCGTTGCCGGCGTTGCCGTTCATGGTGTCGTCGCCGGACTGGCCCCACATGAAGTCCTCGCCGGCGTTGCCCTGCATCGTGTCGGCGCCGGAGAAGCGCCCATCGGGCGCAGAGCCCGTGGCGGGGACGTCGAGCCGCAGCGCGTGCCGCAGGACGGCCCACGACGCCGTCTTGGTGGCGTCGTCCTTGTCCGCGGTCGGGTAGCGCTCAACGATCTTCGTGTAGGCCCCGCTGACCGCGTCGCGGAACAGCGAGCCGTTGTCGCCGAGCTCGAAGTCGGCCGCACCGTCACCGACGATCTGGTCGTTGCCGTCGCGGAACCCGTTGCTGCCGGTGCGGCTGTCCGACGCCGACGGCAGGTTGCTGCTGCCGCCGATGAGGTCGTCCTGGCCGTCGCTGCCGGCAGTCCCGGACAGCGCCGGCTCGCCACTGCGCAGGCCGGCCAGGGGCACCGCCGCCACGGCCGGCGTGATGGACCCGTCCGTCAGCTCGCGGTCGCCCCACAGCCGGTCGCCGGCACCGTTGCCCTCGAGCCAGTCGTCACCCGCGCCGCCGGACAGGGCGTCGACCCCGTCCTGGGCGAGCAGGACGTCGCCGCCACTGCCGCCGGAGAGCTGGTCGTCGCCGTAGCGCCCGCTGACGGCGGTCGGGTAGGTCGCGGTGCTGCCGGTGCCGACCTTGGCGCGGTCGAGCAGCGTGACCGAGCGTCCCGTCATGTCGAGCCGGTCGGTCAGGGCCGACAACGTGCCGGCGGCGGCAGCAGGTGCCCTCAGCACGACGGCGTTGTCGCCGACGACCAGGTCGTCCTCGCCCCCGCCGTAGAGGAAGTCCCCGACGTCGGGCTGTCCGGTGGCGGACTCGCCGGAGCTCGAGAGCACCGCGGCGCTGCCGCCGACGAGGTCGTCCTCGCCGTCGTTGCCCTCTAGCAGGTCGCTGCCGGGTCCGCCGAGCACGGCGTCGTCGTCGCCGCCGCCCTTGGCGTCGTCGTCGCCGCCCTGACCGAAGGCGACGTCGACTCCCGCCCCACCGGTGATGTGATCGCCGTCGGAGGTTCCGTCCGTCGGCGTGAGGCCGAGGTCCATGAGCTGCAGCGCGCGCTTCGCGCCGCCGGTGCGATCGGTGATCGGCTCGAAGGCCACGCCCTCGGCCTCGACGCGCCACAGCAGCGCGTTGTCACCGGTGATGGCGTCGGCCTCAGTGCCGCCGGAGATGGTGTCGATGCCGTCGGGCTGCCCGACGCGACCGTCGCCGGCACCGGAGCGGGGCGTGCCGCTGCCCCCGACGACGTCGTCGTCCCCAGCGTCACCGTTGAGGGTGTCGCCGCCCTGACCGCCTTCGGCGTAGTCGTTCCCGGCTCCGCCGTTGACCGTGTCGGACGCACCTTGTCCGAGCAGCACGTCGACCCCGTCGTTGCCGGAGATCGTGTCCTTGCCGGAGTGCGTCCCATCAGGCCCAGCGCCAGCCCCGACGATGACGTCGTAGACCACCAGGGACCGCGGCGTGATGGTCCGGCCCTGCGTGACGGGGCTGACGAGGTAGCCGACTGCGCCTTCGCGCAGGACCGACCCGTTGTCGCCGAGCACGACGTCGGAGCCCTCGTTGCCGGAGATCTCGTCGCCAGTGATCGGTACCAGGACCGTCGCCGGCTCGTCCGCGTCCAGCTGGCCGCTGACCCCGAGCTGCGGGACGGAGCCGCCGCCGACGATGTCGTCGTCGCCGAGCCCGCCACTGATGAGGTCGTTGCCGGCGTTGCCCTCCAGGTAGTCGTCGCCCTGACCACCGGTCATGGTGTCGCGCTTGCCGCCGCCCAGGGCGACGTCGTTGCCGTCACCTCCGACGACGGTGTCGGGCCCGCTGTTGGCGGCCGCCGGGGTCTGGCCGAGGTCCAGCTGCAGGATCGAGTGGACCTCCGCGAACGTGCGTCCCGCGAGCAGCGGTGAGGTGGTGCCGCTCCCGCCGATCATGGCGTTGTCACCGGCGAGCACGTCGTTGCCCGTCCCGCCGTCGACCGTGTCGGCGCCGTCGGCCCGGCCCACGCCGGCGGACGCCGTCTCGGTGCTGCCGCCGAGGACCTCGTCCTCACCGGCCTCGCCGTAGACCTTGTCGTCGGCGTTGTTGCCTTCGAGGTGGTCCCGACCGACACCGCCGAGCAGCAGGTCTTCGTCCAGTCCGCCGTAGCCGGAGTCCTGGTCCGGACCGCCGTACACGCTGTCCTTGCCACCGTTGGCGGCGACGGGAGCAGCGAGGTCGGCCGGGTAGGTGCCGAGAGCGTTGCTGTTGTCGCCGACCAGGACGTCGTCGCCCTCGTCGCCGTACAGCTGGTCACCCGCGTCGGATTGCGCGGCCGCACGGGTTCCGCCGACGAGGGTGTCACCGGCCGTGCCGCCGTAGAGGCGGTCGGAGTCGGCGTTGCCCTCCAGGACGTCGATGCCGTCGGCGCCGAAGACCTGGTCGTCACCGCCGTTGCCGAACAGGCTGTCGCCGCCCGACTCGCCCTGGATGCGGTCCTTGCCGCTGCCGCCCCAGACGGTGTCGGCGCCGTTGCCGGCCCACAGCTCGTCGTCACC
>JBKJQM010000248.1:0-3913 GCA_046594005.1 Mycobacteriales bacterium | reverse complement strand
AGCGGGAGCAGGCGCTCCTTCTGCTCGGTCGTGCCGTGGTGCATGAGCATGTAGGCCACGATGAAGTGCGTGTTGATGACGCCGGAGACGCTCATCCAGCCGCGGGCGATCTGCTCGACGACGAGCGCGTAGGTCAGCAGCGACTCGCCGAGACCGCCGTACTCCTCCGGGATCATGAGCCCGAACAGGCCCATCTCCTTCATGCCCTCGACGATCGCCTCGGGGAACTCGTCCTTGTGCTCGAGATCCGTGGCGTAGGGCAGGATCTCCTTGTCCACGAACGTGCGGACAGCGGAGAGGATCTCCTGCTGGACCTCGGTCAGGCCCTCGGTGTTGGCCAGGCGCGGCATGGTCGGCTCCCAGAAGAGGTAGGGCGCGAGCGCGCCGGATTCGTCTCAGGAGTGTCCCACCCGCGGCACGGCCGCTGCCAGCCGAGGCGGGTGAGACCGCTCACGCGGGGCAGCGGTCGCCGGCCGGTACGGGGCCGGGCTCGTACGCACGCGGCGCCGGCACCCCGCGCGCGGCGCCGCCGGCCAGCCGGTCGTGCAGCACCCGGAGCGGCGCGGGACGCGAGATGAGGTAGCCCTGCGCGAACGAGCACCCCAGGGCCTGCAGCCGCTCCAGCTGCACGGGCTGCTCGACGCCCTCGGCCACCGTCTGCATGCCGACCGCGTCCGCCAGGCGGATGACCGCGGCGACGATCTCCCGGTCGACCGTGTCGGTGGCGATGCCGTCCACGAAGGACTTGTCGATCTTCACGACGTCGACCGGGAAGCGCTTGAGGTAGCTCAGCGACGAGTAGCCGGTGCCGAAGTCGTCGATCGCCAGCCGCACGCCGAGGTCACGCAGGGCCTGGAGCGAGGCGACCGTACGGGCGGTGTCCTCCATGAGCACCGTCTCGGTGATCTCCAGGGTCAGCCGGCTCGGGTGCAGCCCGACGCGGTCCAGCACCTCGGCGACGCGGGCGCACAGGTCCGGGTGCGAGAACTGTCGCGCCGACAGGTTGACCGCCATGACGGCCTCGGTCCCGGGGTGCTCCAGGTCCCACTCCTTGGCGGCGCGGCAGGCCCGCTCGAGCACCCACTGGCCGAGCGGGATGACCAGGCCGGTCTCCTCCGCGACGTCCATGAAGGCCGCGGGAGCCAGACGCCCACGGGTGGGATGGTTCCACCGCACGAGCGCCTCGAAGCCGTGCAGGTGCTCGCCCACTGCGTGGACCACGGGCTGGTACTCGACCTCCAGCTCGCCCACCTCGATGCCGCGGCGCAGCTCGAGCTCGAGGTCGAGCTTGGCGCGCGCCGCGTCGTCGGCGCCCTGGCTCGCGAGGACCACGCGGGCGCCGCCCGCGTTCTTCGCCTCGTACATCGCGACGTCCGCGGCGGCCAGCAGGTCCTGCGGTCCGGCAGCGTCCGGGTCCTCCATGGCGACGCCGATGCTGGCGGTCACCACGACGTCGCGGTCACCGGCCCGCAGCGGCTTGAGGAGCGCGGTGAGCAGGCGGGCGGCGCTCGCCACCGCCTCGGTGCGGTCCTGCACGCCCTCGAGCAGCACCGCGAACTCGTCCCCGCCGAACCGGGCGACGGTGTCGCCGGGGCGCACCGCTCCGACGAGCCGGGAGGCGACGGTCCCGAGGACGTCGTCGCCCGCTCCGTGGCCGAGGCTGTCGTTGATGACCTTGAAGCGGTCGAGGTCGACGAACAGCACGGCGACGAGCCGACCGTCGCGGCGCCGGGCCCGCGCGTGCTCCAGCCGGTCGAGGAACAGCGCGCGGTTGGGCAGTCCGGTGAGCTGGTCGTGGAACGCCTGGTGCATCAGGCGCCGTTCGAGGACCTTGCGATCACGGACGTCGCGCAGCGCCAGGACGGCACCGACGACCTCGCCGTCCCGCACTACGGGGCTGGCGGTGAGCGCCACGTCGACGACCTCGCCGTCGGTGCGCGTCACGCAGAACTCGTCGACCCGCAGGGTCTCGCCGGCCAGCAGCCGCGGCAGGTGGACCCACTGGCCGCGGGAGGCGTGCGGGTCGACGGCGTCGCTCACCGGCCGGCCCACCAGCTCGGCGGCACGGCGGCCCAGGAGCCGCGCCGCCGCGGGGTTGACGAAGGTGACGCTCCCGGCCGCGTCGAGGGCGAGCACGCCCTCGCCCAGGCTGCCGGTGACGGCCTGGAGCTGCTCGACCAGCAGCGCGTTCGTGAGCGCGCCGCTGGCGACGCCGGCGAGAGCCTGCAGACGGCTGGTGTCCTCGCGCGACCAGTCGCCGCCCGTCGCCCGGCCCGCCACCTCGACAGCGGCGGCGCCGTCGAGCGGTACGCGCAGCGCGCCCTGGGCAGCCGGTTCGGCCGGGTCGTGCACGACCCGGGCAGAGCCGGCGCCGAGCAGCGACTGGGCTGCGGAGACGAGCTCGTGGCGTACCTGCTCGGAGTCGGCGCTGCCCCGGATGCGGGCCGCAGCGTCGTAGAGCGCCTCGACCTGCTGGCGCTGGTGCCACTGCCGCATCGCTCCGCTGTAGGCGAGCTGCAGCACCACGGCAGGCACCAGCGCGACAGCCAGCGCCACGGGGAAGGAGTCGGCCGCCATCAGCACGAGGACGCCGAGGCTGATCGAGCCGAGCCAGGTGGCCACGCGGACCCACAGCCCGTCGAGCAGCACGCCGCGGACGGGCGCGCCCTGCGCCAGCGAGATGACCACGGCGACGGCCACTGCCGAGGTCGACACGTAGACCAGCGCCCCGGCGGACACGGCGAGGACGTCGTGGAGGCCGAGCCGGCCGCCGAACCCGAGTGCGCGGGCCACCACGATCCCCAGCCCGGAGGCGGTCACCATCATGCCGACGTTGAAGGACGCCTTGAGCGGGCCGCGTCTCGAGATCACGGCCGCCAGGCCGACCGCCAGAGCCATCGAGGTGAGCACCTCACCGGCGCTGAGCAGCCACAGCATCGGGACGAAGAACGCCTCCTCCAGCCGCAGCGCCTCCGAGTCTCCGGTGTGCCGCAGGTGCAGCGGGAACAGCTGCGCCGCGACCAGTCCGACCGTCAGCGCCAGCGCCAGCCACGGGACGCCGGCCGGCCTCGGGGAGGCCGACCAGGCGGCCGCCAGGGAACCCGCCCCGGCCACCCCCCAGCCGACGCAGACCGCCGTGACCGCGCGGCCTCGGCCGCCCGCGCTCACTCCCACCGGTTGGCGTACCACTGCGAGGCGTACCACTGGCTCGCGTACCACTGGCTCGCGTACCACTGGCTCGCGTACCACTGCGAGGCGTACCACTGGCTCGCGTACCACTGCGAGGCGTACCACTGGCTGGCCGACCACTCACCGGACCGGAACGCCTCGGCGTCGAACGGGCGGTTCTGCGCGGTGAGGTCGCCGTTGAGGACCGTGAGGACCGGCAGCGGTCCGAGGACCGGGTCCACCACCGTGCCGGTCTGGATCTTGACCGTCGTGGAGCCGCGCGAGGCCTGCAGCGAGCCGGAGCCGTCGGACCAGCGCAGTCCGCCGTTGGCGGCGCGGGTCGAGTCGCTGAGCGTCGCCGCCGCGGCGTCGAGCCAGCCGGCACCCACGCGCGACGGGTCGGTCACCGGTCCGGGGCGCGCCGTGTCGATCAGGCGGGCCTTGACCTGGTCCGGGGTCAGCGCCGGGTTGCGGGACAGCACGAGCGCCGCGGCGCCGGAGACCATGCCGGTCGCGAACGAGGTCCCGGAGCCGACGAAGTGGTCGGTGCCGATGCGCGCGCCGGGGTTGGCGACGTCGATGGCGGACCCGGGCGAGCGGGTGGAGACGACGGACTTGCCGGGCGCGGCGAGGTCGGGCTTGACCAGTCCGTTGGACCGGGTCGGTCCGGCGGCGGAGAACGCCGGCACGCGGTCGTCGCCGAGACCGAGCGTGCTGCGGTCGTCGACCGCGCCGACGGTGATGA
>JBKJQM010000175.1:0-3897 GCA_046594005.1 Mycobacteriales bacterium | reverse complement strand
GGCTCGGCCCACAGCCCGCGGTCGGCGGCCTCCAGCAGTCGCTCGGCGATGCCGCGCAGCGCCCACGGGTTGCTCTTGCTCATGAACGCCCGGTTGGTCTCATCGGTGACGTAGGCGGTGACGAGCTTCTCGTACATCCAGTCGTCGACGACGCCGGCGGTCGCGTCGTAGCCGAATAGGTAGTCCACCGTCGCGGCGAGCTCGAACGCACCCTTGTAGCCGTGCCGCTGCATCGCGGCGATCCACTTCGGGTTGACGACGCGGGCGCGGAAGACGCGGTGCGTCTCCTCCTGCAGCGTGCGGGTCTTCACGGTGTCGGGGACGGCGCTGTCGCCGACGTACGCCTCAGGCGACTCCCCCGTCAGCGCGCGCACTGCCGCGACCATCCCGCCGTGGTATTGGAAGTAGTCGTCGCTGTCGACGATGTCGTGCTCGCGGGTGTCCTGGTTCTTCGCGGCGACGCGCATGCGCGTGTAGACCCGCTCCATGTCGCGGCGGGCCGGCGCGCCCTCGAGGCCCTTGCCGTAGGCGTAGCCGCCCCAGACGGCCCAGACCTCCGCCAGGTCGGCGTCGGTCTTCCAGTCGCGGCTGTCGATCAGCGGCAGCAGACCTGCGCCGTACGCACCGGGCTTGCTGCCGAAGATGCGGGCCGTGGCTCGGCGCGCGTCGGTGCCGAGAGCGAGGTCGGCCTGGACGTGCGCGTGCACGAAGTTGTCCGCCTCGTCGAGGGCAGCGACCAGCTGGACGGCGTCGTCGAGCATCTCCACCACGTGCGGGAACGCGTCCCGGAAGAATCCGCTGATGCGCAGGGTGACGTCGATGCGCGGCCGTCCGAGCTCCGCGGCGGGGACGACCTCGAGGTCGACGACGCGACGAGATGCCTTGTCCCACACCGGCTTGACGCCGAGCAGCCACAGCGCCTCGGCGATGTCGTCACCTGCAGTACGCATGGCGCTGGTGCCCCAGACGACGAGGCCGACGGACGCGGGGTACTCGCCGTGGTCGGCGAGGTAGCGGCTGAGCAGCGAGTCGCCGAGGGCCACACCGACGGCCCACGCGTTCTGCGACGGGATCGCCTTGGGGTCGACGGAGTAGAAGTTGCGGCCGGTCGGCAGGACCCCGACCAGGCCCCGCGTCGGCGAGCCAGAGGGACCGGCGGGGACGAAGCCCCCGGACAAGCCGTGCAGCAGGTTGTCGAGCTCGTCGGTGGTGCGGGCCAGGCGCGGGACCACCTCCTCGCAGGCGAACCGCAGGACCGCGCGCACGTCCGGCGACTCGTGCAGGGCGTCGACCGCAGTCGAGGACCAGCCGGCGGCGTCGAGCGCGGTCACGAGGTCGCGCGCCTGCTGCTCGACGCGGTCGGTGTCGACGCGGTCGGCGTCCTCGGCCAGCCCGAGGGCGCGGCGCAGGCCCGGCAGCGAACCGGCGTTGCCGCCCCAGGTCTGCTGCGCACGCAGGACACCGAGGACCAGGTCGACCCGCGGCAGGTCGACCGGCGCCTGCCCGAGGACGTGCAGGCCGTCGCGGATGAGGACGTCCTTGACCTCGCAGAGGTAGCCGTCGACGTGGAGGATGAACTCGTCGAACTCCTCATCGCTCGGCGACTCGGCGACGTGCAGGTCGTGGTGCAGCTGCGCGGACTCGACCAGGTCCCAGATCTGCCCGCGGATGGTCGGCAGCTTGGCCGGGTCCATCGCCTGCACCTGCGCGTACTCGTCGAGGAGCTGTTCCAGCTGGGCCATCTCGTCGTAGGACTCCGCACGCGCCATCGGCGGCACGAGGTGGTCGACCACGGTGGCGTGGCCGCGGCGCTTGGCCTGCGTGCCCTCGCCCGGGTCGTTGACGATGAACGGGTAGAACAGCGGCAGGTCGCCGAGCACCGCGTCCGGCGCGCAGCCGGCGGACAGCCCGAGGCCCTTGCCGGGCAGCCACTCGAGGGTCCCGTGCTTGCCGAGGTGGACGACGGCGTGCGCACCGAAGTCCTCGGCCAGCCAGCGGTAGGCGGCCAGGTAGTGGTGCGACGGCGGCAGGTCGGGGTCGTGGTAGATCGCGATGGGGTTCTCGCCGAAGCCGCGCGGCGGCTGGATCGCGAGCACGACGTTGCCGTACTGGAGCGCGGCCAGCACGATGTCGCCGCCCTCGACGTAGAGGGAGCCGGGAGGCGCTCCCCAGTGCTCGACCATCTTCTGCTGCAGCTCCACCGGGAGCGTCGAGAACCACCTCTGGTAGTCCGCCAGCGGGACGCGGGCGACGGCCGCCTGCAGCTGGTCCTCGGTCAGCCACTCGACGTCGTGGCCGCCCGCCGCGATGAGCGTGTGGACGAGGGTGTCTCCGTCCTCAGGGAATTCGCCTACGTCGTAGCCCGCCTCGCGCATCGCCTTGAGCAGGAAGACCGCGCTGGCGGGGGTGTCGAGCCCGACGGCGTTGCCGACGCGGGAGTGCTTGGTCGGGTAGGAGGACAGGACCAGCGCGATCTTCTTGTCGGCGTTCGGCACCGAGCGCAGCCGAGCGTGCGACACGGCGATGCCGGCGACGCGGGCGGCGCGCTCCGGGTCGGCGACGTAGGTCGGCACGCCGTCCTCCCCCGTCTCCTTGAACGAGAACGGCACGGTGATCAGCCGGCCGTCGAACTCCGGGATGGCGACCTGCATCGCGGCGTCGATAGGGGCTGCGCCGGCGTCGGAGGCGTCCCAGTCCGCGCGGCTGCTGGTGAGGCACATCGCCTGCAGGACAGGCACATCGAGGCGGGCCAGCGCGGTGGCGTCCCAGCCCTCGGCGTCGCTCGCGTTGGAGCCGCCGCTCGCCAGGACCGTCACGACGAGGGCGTCCACGTCGGCGAGCAGCTCGTCGACGACCGGCAGCCTGCCCTCGCCGTCCGGGCGCAGCGAGCCGACGTAGACCGGCCGCGCGTTGGCGCCCTTCGCCTCGAGGGCGTCGCACAGGACCTCGACGAACCCGGTGTTGCCGGACAGCTCGTGGGCCCGGTAGTAGACGACACCGACCGTCGGCAGGGCCGGGTCGGCGGTGCGCGCCCCGTGCAGGCCGTACGCCGGCAGGGTGACGGGCCCGGTGAAGCCGACCCCGGTCAGCAGCACCGTGTCGGACAGGAAGGCGACGAGCTGGGCGAGGTTGTCGGTGCCGCCCTCGCGCAGGTAGGCGGCGGCGTCCGCGACGACCCCGGCCGGGACGGTCGAGGCGTCGGCGAGCTCCGCGTCGAGGGCACCCTCGCCCCCGACGGCGACCAGCGGGATGCGGCGCGCGGCGCAGGCCGCGACCAGGGCGTCGAAGCCCTCCCAGGCCCGGCGGCCGCCCAGCAGCCGGACGACCGCGAGCCGCACGCCGTCCAGCAGCGCGGCCGGGTCGTCCACCCGGGCCGGGTTCGCGAGGCGCAGCTCGAGGGCGGGGTCGACCACCGTGCGGGCGGCGAGCAGGTCGGTGTCGGCGGTCGAGAGCAGCAGGAGCGTCACCCCGCCATTCTCGTGGACGCGGCGGCCGGCGGGTGGGTCAGGCCTTGTCGGAGACGCCCGCGCTGTCGAAGGTCGCCACGTCCCGCAGGACGCGTACGGCCGACTGCACGAGCGGCAGCGCGAGGACGGCGCCGGATCCCTCACCGAGGCGCAGGTCGAGGTCGATCAGCGGTCGCAGGCCGAGGGCGGCCAGGGCCCGCGCGTGCCCCGGCTCCGCGGAGCGGTGACCGGCGACCGCAGCCACGAGGGCGTCGGGGTGCAGGGCTGCGGCGACCAGGGCTGCCGAGCCGGCGATGACGCCGTCGAGCACGACCGGCACCCGGAGGGCGGACGCTCCCAGCACGAAGCCGACGAGGGCGGCGTGCTCCAGCCCACCGACCGCCGCGAGCACGGCGAGCGGGTCGGCCGGGTCCGGCGCGTGCAGCGCCAG
>JBKJQM010000134.1:0-3221 GCA_046594005.1 Mycobacteriales bacterium | reverse complement strand
CCCCGGTCTGCCCCAGCGCCTGGTCACCGTGCGGGGCCTGGGCTACAAGCTCGAGCTCTGACCGCCACCTCCCGGCGTGGGGTTGGGGTTTGCGGGTGGGCGCCTACAGCGGGTGGGCGGGCTCGGCGCCGCCGGCGTCCAGGACGCTGGTGGCCTGCGCGGTCGCCGGGTGCTCGGGCAGCGAGCCCAGCCGCCGGGCGCACAGCCGCGCCAGCTCGGCGTACGCGGGAGCCCCGATCAGCGCGGTGAGCTCCGGGCCGTAGCTGACGTACAGCGGGTCCGCGCCCACGTGCGCGTCGGGCGAGGACGTGCACCACCAGTGGAGGTCGGCGCCGCCGGGACCCCAGCCCGGCCGGTCGAACTCGCCGATCGAGGTGACCAGCACCTGTACCTCGTCGGGCCGGTCGGCCCACTCCTGAGTACGCCGCACCGGCAGCTGCCAGCAGACGTCCGGCTTGGTCTCGAGCGGGTGCTTGCCGATCTTGTCGGCCAGGGCGTGCAGTGCGCAGCCGGCGCCGCCGGAGAAGCCGGGGCGGTTGAGGAAGACGCACGCGCCGTCGACGGTGCGGGTGCGCCGGGCCGGCTCGCCCTCCAGCTCGTCGAGCTCGGACACGCCGTCGCGCCGGCCGATCTCGGCGTACTGCCAGTTCTTCTTCTTCAGCTGCGCGGCGAAGCCCTCGATGCGCTGCTCGTCCTCGTCGTCGGCGTAGAACGCGCCGTGGCTGCAGCACCCGTCGTCCGCGCGTCCCTCGACCACGCCCTGGCAGCCCCGCCCGTAGACGCAGGTCCACGACGACAGCAGCCACGTCAGGTCGGCGCGTACGACGCCCTTCACGTCGGCCGGATCGGTGAACTCGATCCAGTCGCGCGGGAAGTCCGGGTCGACCTCGGCCCGGACGCTCGGCATCCCCAGGTCGGTCATGCGAGCACGCGCAGGACCAGCAGGGCCACGTCGTCCTCGAGGTCGCCGGCGAGCTCGGCGAGCAGGTGCTCGCAGATCGACTGGGCGTCGTCGTCGGGCGCCGTGGCGAGGGCGTCCTGCAACGCGGCCAGCCCGTCGTCGAGGCTGCGTCCGCGGTGCTCGACCAGGCCGTCCGTGCACAGGACCACGACGGTCCCCGGCTCGATCGGCTCCTCGACCGTCCGGCGTTCGGTGCCGAGGGCGGCGCCGACCAGCAGCGAGGGGTCGGTCGCGATGAGGCGGACGGTGCCGTCGGGGGCCCGCAGCGCCGGCGGCAGGTGGCCGGCGTTCGCGAGCCGCAGCCGGCCCGGCTCGCCGTGCGCCGGCAGGTCCAGGCGGCCGTAGACGCACGTCGCGAGCTGCGCCATGTCCAGGCCCTGCACCAGCTGGTCGAGCCGGTCGAGGACGACGTCGGGGTCGCTGCCCTGCCAGGCGTAGCTCTGCAGCACCGATCGCAGCTGCCCCATGGATGCGGCGGCCGCCATGTCGTGCCCCATTACGTCGCCGATCGCGATGCCGAGAGTGCCGTCGGGCAGGCGGAACACGTCGTACCAGTCGCCGCCGACCTGCGCCGCCGTCGAGCCCGGCAGGTAGCGGGCGTAGCAGTCCAGGCCCTCGACGGTCGGCAGCTGCGGCAGCAGCGAGCGTTGGAGCTGCTCGGCCACGTCGTGCTCCCGCGAGTACAGCCGTGCGTTGTCGACGGTGAGCGCCGCCCGGCGGGCGAGGTCGGCGGCGGTGGCGAGGTCGTCGTCGTCGTACGTCCGGCCCGAGCCGTCGGTGAACAGCGACAGCGCGCCGAGCACCTGGCGGCGGGCGGTCAGCGGTACGACCAGGACCGACCGCACGCCGAGTCGGCGGTAGAGCTCGAGCAGCTCGACGTCCTCGATGCCCTGGTCCAGCAGTGCGTCGTCGACGTCGATGCGGACCGGTGTGCCGCCCGCGATCACACCTGCGGTGAGCGACCCCTCCGACAGCCCGGTCGGCTGCAGCTGCTCCAGCCGCCGCAGAAGCGGGCCGGTCGCCTCGTCGCGATGGCGTGCGGCGACGCGCTGCACCCGACCCTCGGAGCTGAGCAGGTGGACGGTGCACCAGTCGGCCATCACCGGCACGACCAGGCCCGTGAGCCGGTCGAGGGACTCGTCGACGTCGAGGGTGGCCGCCAGGACGGAGGTGGCCTCGGCCAGCAAGGCCAGGCGCCGCTGGGCCCTCTCGGCGTCCGCCCGGGCCGCGCGCTCGGCGGCCAGGTGGCGCTCGCGCTCCTGTTCGCCGACCACCCGCGCGGTGACGTCGGACTGGATGCCGACGAAGTGCGTCAGGTCGCCGCGGCTGTCGTAGACCGGTGACACCGACAGCTCGTTCCAGAAGGCGGAGCCGTCCTTGCGGTAGTTCAGCAGGGTGACCGTCGCGTGCGCCTCGTCGCGCAGGGCCTGCCGGATCTGCTCGACGACGGCGGGGTCGGTGTCCGGGCCCTGCAGGAACCGGCAGTTGCGGCCCAGCGCCTCCTCCCGGGTGTAGCCCGTGGTCCGTTCGAAGGCGGGGTTGACGAAGACGAGCGGGTTGTCCTCGGCGCGGGGGTCGCTGATCGTGAAGGCCAGACCGGCGGCCACCACCGCCCGCTGGCGGATCTCGGCGTCCTCACCGCCCTCGACGCCGAACATCACCACCAGCGCCTGCGGCGGGTCGCTCTCGCGCAGCGGGACGGGGAACGCCGTCATCCACAGCAGCCGCTGCGGCTGGCCGAGCAGGACCGGCTGCCCCTGGACCTCCACGCCCCGCACGATCCGGCTCACGGGATCCTCGCACTCGGGGAAGGGCGTGCCGTCCGGGCGGGTCAGCGCGGCGGCGGCCACCCAGTCCGCCACCGACGAGGGCAGCCCGTGGCCGGGGAGCATCCCGCGCCCGGCCGGGTTGGCCTGCACCACGCTGGCGGTCTCGAGCTCCAGCAGCAGCGCGCTCGCGGGGCTGTCGTGCAGCACGCGCGGCAGCCGGTGGCGCCGCAGTGCGGTGTCGGACCCGTCGGAGACTGCGCGTTCGACACCTTGCTCGGACAGCGTGGCCGACGCGTCGATGTCCGGGCGGTTCATCGCGGGACGTGCTCTCGGATCACGCACATCAACGCCACTCTAACCGGGGCGAGATGGTGGGTAGCCTGACCGCCTCATGCGCCTGGGTGTGCTCGACGTCGGTTCCAACACGGTGCACCTGCTCGTCGTGGACGCCCACCGCGGCGGCCATCCCGACCCGGTCCGGTCCCACAAGT
>JBKJQM010000061.1:0-4831 GCA_046594005.1 Mycobacteriales bacterium | reverse complement strand
CCGGTCGACGCGGTGTTCCTCGACATCCGGATGCCGGGGCTCTCGGGGTTGGACCTCGCCAAGGTGCTGGCCCGCTTCGCCGAGCCGCCGGCCGTCGTCTTCGTGACCGCGCACGAGGACGCCGCGGTCGAGGCATTCGCGCTGCGCGCTGTCGACTACCTGCTCAAGCCGGTGCGGTCCGACCGGCTGTCGGACGCGCTCGACCGCCTGGTCCCCGCTCCCGACGGAGCGGCCCAGGAGGACGAGGGCACCATCGCGGTCGAGCTCGGCGGCGTCACGCGGTTCGTCTCCGTGGCCGACGTGCTGTTCGTCGAGGCTCAGGGCGACTACGCCCGGCTGCACACCGCCGAGGGCAGCCACCTGGTGCGCGTTTCCATGGCGATGCTCGAGAGCCGCTGGCAGCGAGTGGGCTTCGTGCGCGTCCACCGCTCCTACCTCGTCGCCGCCGCCCACATCAGCGAGCTGCGGGTCGAGCCCGGCGGAGGTCACGCGGTGCGGGTCGGGACGACGACGATCCCCGTCAGCCGCCGACACACGCGCGAGCTCAAGGACCGCCTGGTGCGTCGGGCCCGCGACCGCGCGCAGTCATGACGGACGTGCCGAAGCGGGTCACCGTCACCAGCCCGCGCACCCGCGCGGTGCGCCGGCCCCCGGGGCGGCAGGCCCTGCGGGCGCTGGACGAGCAGGACGTCGTCGGCGACCTGCTCATCCGCAGCCTCGTCCGCGCCCAGCTCGGGCTGAGCCTGCGCATCGGCGCGGTCTTCGCAGTTCTGCTCGGCGGTCTCCCGCTGCTGTTCGCGACCGTGCCGGCGACGCGTGACACGGAGGTCCTGGGGATCGCGCTGCCGTGGCTGGTGCTCGGCGCGCTCGTCTACCCGGCGCTGCTGGCCGGCGGCTACCTCTACGTGCGCCTCGCGGAGCGCAACGAGCGCGACTTCGTCGACCTGGTCGAGCGATCGTGAACGGCTCGGCGTACGACGTCGTCGCGGTTGCGCTGGTCGTGCTGCTCACCCTCGGCATCGGCGTCTACGGCCTCAGACTCGCCCGCACCACCAGTGACTTCCTCGTCGCCTCCCGGTCCGTGTCGCCGCTGTCGAACGCCTCGGCCATCGGCGGCGAGTACCTGTCGGCGGCGTCCTTCCTCGGCATCGCCGGCCTGGTGCTGGTGTACGGCGCGGACGCGCTCTGGTATCCCGTCGGCTTCGTCGCCGGCTACCTGGTGCTGCTGCTCCTGGTCGCCGCGCCGCTGCGCAGGTCCGGCGCCTACACGGTGCCCGACTTCGCCGAGGCGCGGCTCGGATCGCCTGCCGTGCGCCGGCTCGCCAGCCTGCTGGTCGTCGCCATCGGCTGGCTCTACCTGGTCCCGCAGCTGCAGGGCGCCGGCCTGACCCTGCGAGCTGCCACGGGCGCCCCGGTCTGGGTCGGCGCCGTCCTCGTGGCGGTCGTCGTGACGGCGAACGTCGCCGGCGGCGGGATGCGCAGCGCGACGTTCGTGCAGGCCTTCCAGTACTGGCTGAAGCTCACCGCCATCTCCATCCCGCTGCTGCTCCTGCTCAGCGCGTGGCAGGGCGACGGCGCCCCCGACCTCGCCGGACCGGCCGGCCCGGTATCCCGGGTGACCACCACCGTGCACCTCGACGAGGCGGTCCGCGTCGACGTGCTCGAGCCGGTGGTCGTGCAGGTCGACGGCGCACCGCGCACCCTCGAGGTCGGCCGGACCACCCTCACCGCGGGCGATCTCGTGTTCCCCCAGGGCGCTGCCGTGCCGCACGTCGACCGCATCGAGGCGAGCAGCGGCAACCGGTGGGCGCGGCCGCTGTCCGGTGCGGGCGGGGCGGAGCACCCGCTGTACGCCACGTACGCCCTGGTGCTCGCGACGTTCCTCGGCACCATGGGGCTGCCGCACGTGCTGGTCCGCTTCTACACGAACCCGGACGGCGCAGCCGCCCGTCGCACGACGCTCGGCGTGCTGGCGCTGCTCGGCACCTTCTACCTCGCGCCCGCGGTGTACGGCGCGCTCGGGCGGCTGTACGCCCCGCAGCTCCTGCTGACCGGGCGCACCGACGCCGTCGTCCTCGAGCTGCCCACGGCGATGGTGGCGGGTGCGGGCGGTCAGCTGCTCGAGGCGCTGCTCGTCGCGGGTGCGTTCGCGGCCTTCCTGTCGACGTCGTCCGGGCTGCTCGTGTCGACGGCCGGCGTACTGGTCCAGGACGTCCTGCGCGGGACGGTGCGCGACTTCCGCCGCGCGGCTGTCGTCGCCGCCGTCATCCCGCTGCTGCTGGCGCTGGCGGCGACGAGCCGCCCGGTCGGACAGGTCGTCGGCCTCGCGTTCGCCGTGGCCGCCTCGACCTTCTGCCCCCTGCTGGTGCTGGGCATCTGGTGGCGCGGGCTCACCGCACCCGGCGCTGCGGCGGGCCTGGTCGTCGGCGGGGGGCTGTCGGCCGGAGCCGTCCTGCTCACCCTCGGCGACGCGGCGGGCAGCGGCTGGCCGGCGGCCCTGCTCGCGCAGCCGGCGGCCTGGACCGTGCCCACGTCGTTCGCCGTCATGGTGACGGTGTCCCTCGCCACCCGCAGCCGCGTGCCCGCCGACGTCGCCCGCACGATGCTGCAGCTGCACGCACCCGAGGTGCTCGGGCTGTCCCGCAGCCGCTGACCGCTCGTCGCCGCCGCGCCACCGCTCGTCGCACAGACCTGGCCCCCGGCCGCATGACGGGCAGCGCGCACTGCGCTGCGACCACACCGGTCCCTACGGTGACCGGTGTCACAGCCGTCGAAGGACAGGAGACCCGGTGAGCACCTCGACACGCAGCACGATCGATGCGGGAGGGGGGTCGACCTTCGAGGAGGTGCAGGCCACCGACGAGTTCCAGGGACTGAAGCGGACCCTGCGCCGCTTCGTCTTCCCGGCCACGGCGCTGTTCCTGGCCTGGTACCTGCTCTACGTCCTGCTGACGGCCTACGCCCGCGACTTCCTGGCCAAGAAGGTGCTCGGCGAGATCAACGTCGCGTACGTCTTCGGGCTCCTGCAGTTCGTGTCCACGTTCGTCATCGCCTTCGTCTACTCGCGGTACGCGGACAAGCACTTCGACCCGACCGCCGACGCGATCCGCCACCGCCTCGAGGGGACCCAGCCGTGAGCCTGCTCGCCGTCCCGTACTCCGCAGCCGCCGACACCGTCGACGGCGGTCAGCGCGTGCTGACCATCTCGCTGTTCGTCGTGTTCGTGCTGCTGACGCTGGTCATCACCCTGCGGGCCAGCCGCAGCAACACCACCGCCGCCGGCTTCTACTCGGGCGGCCGCAACCTCACCGGCCCGCAGAACGGCGTGGCACTCGGCGGTGACTACATGAGCGCCGCGAGCTTCCTCGGCATCGCCGGCATCATCGCGCTGTCCGGCTACGACGGGTTCCTGTACTCCGTCGGCTTCCTCGTCGCGTGGCTCGTCGCGCTGCTGCTGGTCGCCGAGCTGCTGCGCAACAGCGGCAAGTACACGATGGCCGACGTCCTGGCGTTCCGGATGAAGCAGCGGCCCGTCCGCGTGGCCGCCGGCATCTCCACCATCACCGTCTCGATCTTCTACCTGCTCGCGCAGATGGTCGGCGCCGGTGCGCTCGTCACGCTGCTGCTCGGCGTCACCAGCGACACCGCGAAGAACATCACCATCGTCGCCGTCGGCGCGCTGATGATCTTCTACGTCACGGTCGGCGGGATGAAGGGCACCACGTGGGTGCAGATCATCAAGGCCGTCATGCTCATGACCGGGACCACGCTCATCACGATCCTGGTCATGATCAAGTTCGGCGGGAGCGTCAGCGCGCTGCTCGGCGACGCGGCCGAGAAGAGCGGCAAGGGCGAGGCGTTCCTCAACCCCGGGCTCAAGTACGGCGTCGACAAGGCCGGCCTCACCGGCAAGCTCGACCTCATCAGCCTGGGCATCGCCCTGGTGCTCGGCACCGCGGGCCTGCCGCACATCCTCACGCGCTTCTACACGGTGCCGGACGCCAAGGCGGCGCGGAAGTCCGTCCTCTGGGCGATCGGCATCATCGGGTCCTTCTACCTGATGACGATCTGCCTCGGCTTCGGCGCTGCCGCCCTCGTCGGACCGGAGGCCATCAAGGCGCAGAACCCGGCCGGCAACACCGCCGCACCGCAGCTGGCCGAGGCCATCGGCCAGGACTTCTTCGGCAACACCGGCGGCACGATCCTGCTGGCCGTCATCGCCGCCGTCGCCTTCGCCACGATCCTGGCCGTCGTTGCCGGGCTGACGCTCGCGTCGTCGAGCTCGTTCGCCCACGACATCTACGCCTCGGTCATCAAGCGCGGCGAGGCGTCGGAGAAGGAGGAGGTCCGGGTCGCCAGGATCGCCGCCTTCGTCATCGGCGGCATCTCGATCGTGCTGTCCATCTACGCCCAGAAGCTCAACGTCGCCTTCCTGGTGGCGCTGGCCTTCGCGGTCGCCGCGTCGGGCAACCTGCCCGCGATCCTCTACAGCCTTTTCTGGAAGCGCTTCAACACGACCGGCGCCGTCGCCGCCATCTACGGCGGCCTGCTCTCCTCGGTGGTGCTGGTGTTCTTCTCGCCGGTGGTGTCCGGCAAGGTGACGCCGGGCGTCGGCGGCGCGCCAGACGTGAGCGCTTCGCTGTTCGGGCTGGGCACGGACTTCCACTGGTTCCCGCTGGAGAACCCCGGTCTGGTCTCCATCCCGTTCGGCTTCTTCTGCGGGTGGCTCGGGACGATCCTGTCCAAGGAGTACAACGCCGAGAAGTACGCCGAGATGGAGGTCCGCTCCCTGACCGGCGCGGGCTCCGAGAAGGCCGTCAAGCACTAGCCG
>JBKJQM010000007.1:0-3061 GCA_046594005.1 Mycobacteriales bacterium | reverse complement strand
GACGAGCAGGACGCGCCCACCCACGCGCTGCTGTCCGGGGACGCGCCCCTGCCCGGCACCCCGGTCGTCGTGGCGGACCTGCACTCGTCGCTGCCCGCGGTGCTCGCCGCCGTGCTGGCCGACCGGCCGGCGGCGCGGGTCGCGTACGTCATGACCGACGGGGGCGCCCTGCCGCTGTGGTTCAGCCGCACGGTCGCGGCGCTGGCAGACCGGCTGGCCGGGACGGTCACGGTCGGCCAGGCCTTCGGCGGTGACCTCGAGGCGGTGACCCTGCACTCCGGGCTGCTGGCCGCGGTCCGGGTGCTCGGGGCCGACGTCGTCGTCGTGACCCAGGGACCCGGCAACCTGGGGACAGGCACCTCATGGGGCTTCTCCGGGGTGGCCGTCGGCGAGGCCGTCAACGCGGCCATCGCGGTCGGTGGGCGACCGGTGGGCGTGCTGCGGATGTCGCAGGCCGACCCGCGCCCGCGCCACCGCGGCGTCAGCCACCACAGCACCACCGCGTACGGCCGCGTGGCGCTGGTGCCTGCCGACCTCGCCGTCCCCCGCTCGTACGCGGGGCTGGTGGACGTCGCCGCCTTCCCCCTGCACCGGGTGGTGGAGGTGCCGGACGCGGACCTGCTCGAGGTGCTGCAGCCCTGGTCGTCAATGCTGTCGTCCATGGGCCGCGGCCTGGCCGACGACCCGGTCGCGTTCCTGGCCGCCGCGGCTGCCGGCCGGCACGCCGCAGCGCTGGCATGACCCGCCGTCCGCGTCCCGAGGACGCCGTCCGGCGGGCTCGCCTCTTCACGAGGTTCTCGCTGCTGCTGGCGGTGGCGATGATCGGCGCCAACAGCCTCGGCGGTGCGGTCGTCTACGTCTACCTGGCGTTCCTCAGCCCCCACCGGTCGGACGCGGCGGACCCGACGGGGACGCTGGTCAACACGATCGTCTTCCTCGGCTACCTGGGCGGCGGCATCGTCGTCGGCATCCTCGGCAGCGTGGTCGTCCTCACGCGGCTGCGTCGCTGGCTGCGGACCGGCCGGGAGGCCTCCGCCGAGGAGCGGCACGCCACGCTGCGGCTGCCGGCGCGGCTGGTCCGCGTCTACGGCGCCATCTGGGGCGGTGCGGTGGTGGTCTTCCTCGGGCTGAACCTCAACGACTCGCTCGGCGAGGCGCTGGCGATCGCGCTCACCGTCACGGTCGGCGGGATGACGACCTGCGCGCTGTCGTACCTGCTCGCCGAGCGCCTCGTGCGCCCCGTGGTCGCCGAGGCCATGGACGGGCTCGACACCCCGCCCGACGTGGTCCTCGGCGTGCGCCGGCGCGTGCTGCTGGCCTGGGCGCTGGGCAGCGCCGTTCCGCTCGGCGGCATCTTCGTCGGCGTCGCGGACCTGGGCCGGAACGGCACCCTCGACACCGGGGCGCTGCTGTTCCTGTCCGGCGTCGGCCTGTTCTCCGGCTTGCTGGCGTCGCTGTTCACGGCCCGCTCCATCGCCGACCCCGTCGAGTCGGTCACGGGCGCCCTGCGCGAGGTGGCGGGCGGGCGGCTGGACGTGCGCGTGCCGGTCTACGACGGCTCGGAGGTCGGGCAGCTGCAGAGCGGGCTGAACTCCATGGTGGCCGGGCTGCGCGAGCGCGAGCAGCTGCGCGACCTGTTCGGGCGGCAGGTGGGCACCGACGTGGCCCGCCTGGCGCTGGAGCAGGGGGTGCGGCTCGGCGGCGAGCGTCGCGAGGTGGCCGTCCTGTTCGTCGACGTCGTCGGCTCCACCGCCCTGGCGGTGCGGGCCGAGCCCGAGGAGGTCGTCCGCCAGCTGAACGCCTTCTTCACCGTGGTCGTGGACGCCGTCGGCCGTGCGGGCGGCTGGGTCAACAAGTTCGAGGGCGACGCGGCGCTGTGCATCTTCGGCGCGCCCGCCGAGCGACCGGACGCAGGAGCCTGTGCCCTCTCGGCCGCACGGGCACTGGCTGAAGGCCTGGAGCCGCTGCCGCTGGAGGCGGCGATCGGGGTGGCCGGCGGCCCCGTCGTGGCCGGGCACGTCGGCACCGAGCAGCGCTTCGAGTACACCGTCATCGGCGACGCGGTGAACAGCGCGGCCCGGCTCAGCGAGCTGGCCCGCGACCGTCCGGGCCGGGTCCTCGCCGACGCGGCGCTGCTGGCTGCCGCCGGCGAGGAGGCGGTGGAGTGGGAGCTCGCCGACGAGGTGGTCCTGCGCGGCCGGAGCGCCCCGACTCGGCTGGCAGTGCCCGTCCGAGCACGCTCCGGGAGGGGGTGGGGTCCTTTGTGACGATTGTGGAGCGCGAACGGCGGCCCCACGATGACGCCATGTCCCACATCCGCGGTGATCGCCAGGCACCGGCCTGGGCGGTCACGACCGCCACCGTCGTGGCGCACGTGCAGGCGCTGCTCGGCTTCGAGATGGTGGCGGTGGCGCGCCGTCGCGGCGAGGAGCTGATCGTCATCGACGCCTGCGACACCGCCTTCGGCCGCTTCACCCGGGGCTCCGCCATGCCGTGGGCCGACACGCTGTGCGTGCACGCCGCCGAGGGCCGGGCGCCCCGCATGGCGCCCGACGTGCGTGCGGTGCCCGCGTACGCCGCCGCCGCACTGTCGCTCGACCTGCCCGCGGCCGCCTGGGTGTCCGTCCCGTTGCGGGGTGAGGGCGGCGAGGTCGTCGGCGTGCTCTGCGCCGCGAGCACGCGCACGCACGGCGAGAGCCTGCTCGCGCACGCCGCCCAGCTGGAGGTCCTCGCGCAGGTTCTCGGCGCGCTGCTGTCCGCCGAGCTGAAGGGCCTGGGCGACCACCGGCGGGCCGACCGGCTCGAGATGGGTGGCACCGCCGACGAGCTCACCGGGCTCCCGCGCCGCGCCGCGTGGGACCGGCTCCTGCGGGCCGAGGAGCGGCGTTGCGCGTCCTTCGGCCTGTCGGCCGCGGTCCTGGCCGTCGACGTGGACCAGCTGCGGCTGGTCAACGAGTCCGCCGGCCCGTCCACGGGCGACGACCTGCTGCTCGCCGTCGCCGACGCGCTGCGCGAGGTGTCCGGCGAGGACGACGTGGCCGCCCGCACGGGGGGCGACGAG
>JBKJQM010000509.1:0-10407 GCA_046594005.1 Mycobacteriales bacterium | reverse complement strand
GACGGACCGACCAAAGCCCGCAACCTCGGCCTCGTCTCCCCCCGCTGGCACAGCGCCAAGCACCACGGCTGGACCCTCGTCCGCCACCCCGACGGCAGCGTCACCTGGACCAGCCCGGTACGTCGCACCTACCGACGGCCCGGACCCTGGACACCATCCAAGCCCGCCGACCTGTACGCCGAGCCGCCACCCCCGCGGGCCAGACCACATACCAGCCCGCCGCCGGACGACGACGGCGAGACGTCGCTGCTCGACGGCCTCACAGCGCCACCGCCCGACGTGCCGCGCGCACGGGGCTGGAACGACACGCCACCGTTCTAGAGGTGCCTCGCGACGTGCTGTCGCCGCTGTGCCCGTGACCACAGGCCGCCACCCACCACGACCGACTGACCTGCTCAGATTTCGGCCGTCGTCGACAGTTCGAGGGCTTCACCGCGGCGCAGGCGGCGTACGGAGCGGACGGCAACGGTCTGCAGCGGCTTGCTCTGCGAGATCACGGTCATGTGGGAGCAGACGACGACGATGGCGGGCGGCACCTGCTGCGACGGCAACCCCGCCGCGTCATCCCAGTCGACAGGGCCTGCTCGTGACCGTTCGCCGTGACCTGATCCCTTCCTGACCAAGGACTACGCAGCGTGCCGGCCTGCGTACTAGTAGATGAGGCCCAACCCCGTGGCCGATCACGAACGAGGACCTCATGAAGCTGGCCCGGACCTTGCTCGTCCTGCTCGCCGCATCGGCAACCGCCTCTGCCGTCGCGGTGCCGCTTGCCGCTGCACAGGAAGTCACTCCCGAGCCCACCAGCTCGCAGCCCGCACCGTCCCCATCTGCATGCACGAGGCCGATCTACGAGGCGTGGTCCGTGGCGCCCGACCGGGCGGCCGCGGGGGATCCGGTGACGGTGTCGGGCGCTCGTCGGGACCTGTGCCTGTCCTCCGAGCCGCCGCACGACATCCGACTGCTCGCTCGACCGCAGGGGGCAGCGGCCTTCGTGCAGGTCGCGCAGACGACGACCGGCAGCAACGGTGGCTTCTCGCTCCCGCAGCGCCCCACCCTCACCACGACCTACCGGGTCACTCTGGATGGGCGCGAGATGAACAACTACCCCACCAACTCCGACTCGGTCGTCGTGGATCGCCTCTCGGGGAGCTGCGCGAACGCCCTGACCCTGTACGCGCCCGGCACCGTCACGGTCGGAACCCCGGTGCTCGTGAACGGCAACAGCAGCGACACGTCCACCATCAGCATCTCGTTCCGCAAGCGGGGGCAGACGGCCTTCTCCGTACGCCGCCAGGCTGAGCCGGCCGGCCAGCAGGGGGTGTTCAACGTCTACTTCACCGCCGATGACGACTACCGCCTCTACGCGTCCGACGAGCGTTGCGACAGCCAGCCCATCCTGGTGACTGCCGCGCCCGTCATCACGGGACCTGCGACTGTCCGTACGGGCAGCACCGTCACGCTCACTGTCCGAGCGACCCCCGGTGTGCCTTTCGCCATCGCCTTCCGACGTGCCGGTGAGACCACGTTCGTCGTCCGCCGCACCGGCACCGCTGCCAGCAACGGCACGTACACCACCTCCTACAAGGCGGACGCGGACTACCAGTACTACGCCGCCGAGCGCCCGGGCCAGCAGAGCGAACGCAGGATCACCCAGGCCAGGTAGCGACACCACCTCGCACAGCGGCCCGAGCTTCCCCAGGCTCGGGCCGGTGTGCTGTGTGCGGTCGTCGACCTGCGAGAAGTGCCGTGCCTGCACCCGCGACACCGGACGGCGGTGCCGCTACCCCGTCGCACCCGTACGGTCGCGACGTGGCCGCCGAGGACCGTCTGCCACCGCGTTGGCTCGCCGCCGTCGCGTGGCTCCTCGTGCTCGGCATGCTCGCGCTGGGGACCTACTACTACCGCGCCACCCGTCCGTGTTGGCCGTGGGAGGAGACGACGACGATGGCCGGCGGCACCTTCTGCGACGGCAACCCCGCCCGCTTCACCATCGACTGACGGTCACCGGCAGGTGCCGCCCGACGCACCCGCGGGTCGTGGCCCGTACGAGCCGAGCCCGTCGACAGCTACGCCACGTGCAGCAGGACGCTGATCTTGGCCCGCGGGTTGGGCGAGGAGGTCGCGCACGCCGGGTCGGCACCGCAGTCGCCGTAGAAGGACGCCCAGGCCGAGCCGTCGGGGGCGACGTCGAGGTCGATGTAGTCGTCCTGCGCAGCGGACGGCGAGGTGACGAGCGCGCGGCGACCGTCGTGCACGGTCGCCGTCAGCAGGGTCGAGCCGCGCAGCTTCGTGACCGAGCCGTCCCAGCCCCCGCCCCGGTGGGCGGTCAGGTAGGCCACGGCCAGCTGTCCGGGACCGCGCAGCGCCACGGCCCACTGGCCGACCGCCGCCCCTCGCCGGGCGGGGGCGACGAGGTCCACCGGCGTGCTCCAGGTCCGGCCGGAGTCGCGGGACGTGCGCAGGACCAGCGCCGTCCCCACCTTCGTGACGCCGTACATCTTCCCGCGGGAGTCGACGCGCAGCTCGTCGAGGGCGGGCACCGCACGGACGACGGGGAAGCTCAGCGCCTCGTCCGTGCTGCGCGCGAGGAAGGTCCTGCCGCCGCAGGAGACCAGCGTCCACAGGCTGCCGTCGGCGGCGGTCTGCGGGTAGTTGCCGTCCGTGGCGTCGAAGTCCTCCTCGTCCCGGCCGCACTCCGCGTGGACCGGCAGCCCGCGGCGGAGGAGCGTCGAGCGCTGCGACCACGTGTAGCCGCCGTCCAGGGTCCGCCAGCAGTCCCGCTGCACGAACGCGAACAGGACGCTGTTGCCGCACCAGTAGGCCACCTGCTCCCCCGGCACCGGCCGGTCACCGCCCCGCGGCGGCGGGCCGGAGGTGAAGCGCGGGTTCTCGGACTCGACGTATCCGGGTGCCTGCGTGTGGAACCAGGTGCGGCCGTCGTCGTCGCTGGTCATCAGATGGGCGTAGCCCGCCGGGACCTGGTCGGTGAGCGGCACGTCCCCGTCGGCGGGCACGACGACCGGGCTCAGTGCGTAGTAGTAGAGCCGACCCGTCGCCCGGTCGATGTGGATGGCGCCGTCACTGGCGACCCACTGGGCGCCCGAGGGCTGGACCAGGTGGAAGCTGCGGCCGCCGTCGGGGCTCACGGCGAAGCCCGCCGGCGTCACCTGCGACTGGGGCTTGGGTCCGGGTGCGCCCTTGACGAAGCCGGTGCCGGCGATGCCAGGTGTGGTCTGGGCGGGCTGCTGCACGATCGTCCCGTCGGGAGCGACCCGCAGGTGGGTCTCGCTGGTGAGGAAGCCGGTGGACAGGGTGCAGGCGCGACCGCGGTACGTCGCCACCGGCCCGGCCGGGGTGAACGCGTCCACCCGGGCGGGCGAGGCACAGCCCGGGCTGCTCCCCTGCTGGCCGTGCGCCGACACGCTCAGCAGCGGGAGCAGGGGCAGGACGGCGAGCAGAGCGAGGCGCGAGCGCACGACCGGGACCTCAGTTCAGTGGGTGTGCCCGTGCAACGAGGACCCGCCTGCGCGGTGACGTCCGCCGGTCACGCAGACGGGACGCGTGTCCGCACTCCCTCGGCGAGCTCGGCAGACAGCTGCCGCACGGCGTCGACCCCACCGGTCTCCAGCGCCGTCACGAGGGCGGAGCCCACGACGACCGCGTCCGCGAACCCCGCGACCTGGGCGGCCTGCGCGCCGGTGCTCACACCGAGGCCCACGGCGACGGGCAGGTCGGTCTGCGCGCGCACGCGGCTCACCAGGTCGCGCGCGCCTGCACCGACCTCGGCGCGGGCGCCGGTGACGCCCATGACGGCGGCCGCGTAGACGAAGCCGCGGTTGGTGCGCCCGACGACGGCGATGCGCTCGTCGGTGCTGCTGGGGGCGACGAGGAACACCGGGTCGAGGTCCAGCTCACGGCAGGCCTCGAGCCACTCCGGCGCCTCCTCCGGGATGAGGTCCGGGGTGATGGCGCCGACGCCGCCGGCGTCCTTGAGAGCCTGGGCCCAGCGGCGGAAGCCGTAGCGGTGCACGGGGTTCCAGTAGCCCATCACCAGCGTCGGCGCACCGGTCGACGCGACGGCCTCGACCGCCCGCAGCACGTCGGCCTGCCGGGTGCCCGCCTCCAGCGAAGCCTGGTGGGCGGCCTGGATGACCGGCCCCTCCATGAGCGGGTCGGAGTACGGCATGCCGATCTCGACGGCGTCGACGCCGCCCTCGACCATCGCCTGCATCGCCTCGACGGACAGCTCGTACGACGGGTGACCGGCGACCAGGTAGCCGATCAGCGCGGCACGACCCTCGTCCTTGCAGCGGGCGAACAGGTCGTCCAGACCGCTCACGGCTGCTCGCCCTCGTGCGCACGGACGAGCTCGGACTCGGCGAGCTCCTCGCCGGTGACCAGGCCGAACCAGCGGGCGGCGGTGTCGACGTCCTTGTCCCCGCGCCCGGAGGTGTTGATGACGATGACCAGGTCGCGAGCGTCGCGCCCGGCCGCGACCTGGGCCCGGCCCCAGTCGCAGGCGCCGGCGAACGCGTGCGCCGTCTCGATCGCGACGAGGATCCCCTCGCTCTTGGCGACCTTCTCCAGCGCCTGCATGGCCCAGGCGTCGGAGATGCCGCTGTAGGTGGCACGGCCGCTGTCGCGCAGCAGCGCGTGCTCCGGACCGACGCCCGGGTAGTCCAGCCCGGCGCTGATGCTGGTCGTGTCGGCGGTCTGGCCGTCGGCGTCCTGCATGAGGTAGCTGCGGGCGCCGTGCAGCACGCCCGGCTCCCCCGCGGTCAGCGGCGCGGCGTGCCGGCCGGTCTCGACGCCGTCGCCCCCGGCCTCGCAGCCGACCAGCGCCACCGACGCGTCCTCGAGGAACGGGTGGAACAGGCCCATCGCGTTGGAGCCGCCGCCGACGCAGGCGACCACGGCGTCCGGCAGCCGACCCACGAGGTCGAGGCACTGCTGTCGTGCCTCGACGCCGATGATGCGCTGGAAGTCGCGCACCATCATCGGGAACGGGTGCGGGCCGACCACGGAGCCGATGACGTAGTGGGTGGTCTCCACGTTGGTCACCCAGTCGCGCATGGCCTCGTTGGTGGCGTCCTTCAGCGTCTTCGTGCCGCTGCTGACAGGGACGACCTCGGCGCCGAGCAGGCGCATGCGGGCGACGTTGAGCGCCTGCCGGCGGGTGTCCTCCTCGCCCATGTAGACGGTGCAGTCGAAGCCGAACAGCGCGCACGCGGTCGCCGTGGCGACGCCGTGCTGACCCGCACCGGTCTCGGCGATGACCCGCTTCTTGCCCATCTTCTTCGTGAGCAGCGCCTGGCCCAGCACGTTGTTGATCTTGTGGCTGCCGGTGTGGGCCAGGTCCTCGCGCTTGAGCAGGATGCGCGCTCCCCCGGCGTGCTCGGACAGCCGGCGGGCGTCGGTGAGCGGGGTCGGCCGGCCGGCGTACGTGGTCAGCAGCCGGTCGAGCTCGCCGAGGAACTCCGGGTCGGACTTGGCTGCGAGGTGGGCGGCGGTCAGCTCGTCGAGCGCAGCGACGAGCGCCTCGGGGACGAAGCGCCCGCCGTACGGCCCGAAGTGGCCTGCGGCGTCGGGAGACTCGCTCACGCGTGCTCCCCGCGGGCGCTGGGGTGGTTGCCGGCCGTGACGAGCTCGGCGACGGCCTGGCGGGGGTTGCCGCCGGTGACGACGCCCTCCCCGACCAACACCGCGTCGGCGCCCGCGGCCGCGTAGGCCAGCAGGTCGTGCGGGCCGCGCACGCCGGACTCGGCGATCTTCACGACGCCGTCGGGGACGAGCGGCGCGAGCCGGGCGAACACGCCGCGGTCCACCTCGAGGGTCTTGAGGTCGCGGGCGTTGACGCCGACGACCCGCGCGCCGGCGGCGAGCGCCCGCTCGAGCTCGGCCTCGTCGTGGACCTCCACTAGCGGCGTCATGCCCAGCGACGACGTGCGCTCCACGAGCGACACCAGGGCGTCCTGCTCGAGAGCCGCGACGATCAGCAGGCACAGGTCGGCGCCGTGGGCGCGCGCCTCCCAGAGCTGGTAGCTCGTGACGACGAAGTCCTTGCGCAGCACGGGCACGTCGACCCGCGCACGGACGGCGTCCAGGTCGGCCAGGCTGCCGCCGAAGCGCCGGGACTCGGTGAGCACGCTGATGACGCTGGCGCCGCCGGCCTCGTAGTCGGCGGCGAGGCCGGCCGGGTCGGTGATGGCGGCCAGCGCCCCCTTCGACGGGCTGCTGCGCTTGACCTCGGCGATGACGGCGACGCCCGGCTGGAGCAGCGCCGCGGCCCCGTCCAGCGCGGCGGGGCGGGCCTCGGCCAGGGCCTTGAGCTCGTCGAGCGAGGTCTGCGACTGCCGCTGCGCCAGGTCCTCCCGCACGCCGACCAGGAGGTCGTCGAGCACGCTCACCGCAGGCCACCTCTTCGCTCGTGCCGGGAGTCCGGCGGAGTCGTCAACCTATCCGGGGAGCCTGTGCTCGTCGCCCCGGGGTCAGCGCGCGGTCGGGTCCTCGCCGCGGTCGAGCGCCTCCCACAGCGCCCGCTCGGTCGGCGGGCCCTCCGGGACCGGCCGCGGCGCGGGCGCGTCGTAGCGCTGCCCGAGGCCGGGCCACGAGCGACCTCGTACGACGGTCAGCGCGCCCGCTCCCGCCAGCAGCACGCCACCGAGGGCGGTCACGACCGGCCAGGCGGTACGGGACACCGCCCCGGCCGTGGCACTCGTGACGTCCGCCCCGAGGGCAGTCGCGACGACACCGACGCCGGTCAGCGCCAGCAGCACCCCGACGACGAGCCGGCCTGTCCGGCGGGTGGCGGCCAGCGCCACGACCCCCGCCAGGCCCACGAGCCCGAGCGCCCGCAGTCCGGCGGAGACCTCCGCGCCCGTGATGCGCTCGGTGCGGCCGGGGGTGATCGGCCCGGCGGGGACGTCGACCGACCCCCACGTCCGGCCGACCCCGACCAGCACCACGAACGCCCCGAGCAGGCACAGCAGCACGGCCGTCGACAGGCCCCGGCGACCTCTCACGCCCGGCCCCTCACACTCGTCGGAGCGTGGCGGCCGCCGCGACCGCACGCAGGACGGCAGCGGCCTTGTTCTCGCACTCGGCCTGCTCGGTCGCGGGGTCGCTGTCGGCCACGATGCCGGCGCCGGCCTGGACGTACGCCGAGCCGCCGTGCAGCACAGCGGTGCGGATGGCGATGGCCATGTCCATGTCGCCCGCGGCGTCGAAGTAGCCGACCGTCCCGGCGTAGAGGTTGCGCCGGTGCGGCTCGAGCTCCTCGACGATCTCCATCGCGCGGGGCTTCGGGGCGCCGCTCACCGTGCCGGCCGGGAACGTCGCCCGCAGCACGTCGAAGGCGGTGCGACCGGGGATCAAGCGCCCGAAGACGGTGGACACCAGGTGCATCACGTGGCTGTAGCGCTCGACCCTCATGAACCCGCTCACGTCGACGGTGCCCGGGATGCAGACCCGGCCGAGGTCGTTGCGGGCGAGGTCGACCAGCATCACGTGCTCGGCGCGCTCCTTGGGGTCGGCCCGCAGCTCCTCGGCCGCCTGCGCGTCCAGCTCCGGGGTGGCGCCGCGGGGCCGGGTGCCGGCGGGCGGGTGCACGACGGCGCGGTCACCGGTGACCGTCACGAGCGCCTCGGGTGAGGAGCCGACGACGTCGTACGGCGTCTCGATGCCGGCGAAGCGCAGCAGGTACATGTACGGCGACGGGTTGCTCGTGCGCAGGACCCGGTAGAGGTCGAGCGCGTCCACGTCGGTCTTGACCTCGAAGCGCTGGCTCAGCACGACCTGGAAGACGTCGCCGGCCCGGATGTGCTCGCGGCCGGCCTCGACCGCCGCTTCGTACGCCGCCGGAGACGTGCGCCGTACGACGTCGGGGACGGCGTGGAGGTCGACGGTGCTGACGGTGCCGGGCGCGGGCTCGGCGAGGTCGGCGGCCATGGCGTCGAGCCGGGTCAGCGCCTCGTCGTACGAGCCGCCTTCGAGCACGTTCGAGATCAGCAGGACGGTGCCCTCGCCGTGGTCGAGCACGGCCAGGTCGGTCACCAGCATCATCGCGAGCTCGGGCATGCCGAGCTCGTCGGGCGCCGTGCTCGGCAGGCGCTCGATGCGGCGCACGACGTCGTAGCCGAGGTAGCCCACGAGCCCACCGGTCAGCGGGGGGTGGTCGGCGGGCTTCGGCGAGCGCAGCAGCTCGACGGCCTCGCGCACCGCCTCCAGCGGGTCGTCGGAGGTGGTGGGCAGCCCGTCGCCGACCCAGACGGCCTTGCCGTCGCGCTCGGTCAGCACGCCCGCGGAGCGGACCCCCACGAAGGACCAGCGCGACCACTGCTTGCCCTGCTCGGCGGACTCCAGCAGGAACGTGCCCGGCCGGCTCTGCGCGAGCTTGCGGTAGACGCCGACCGGGGTCTCGGCGTCGGCCAGGAGGCGCCGGGTCACCGGGACCACCGGCTGCGAGGCCTGCAGCGCGGCGAACTCCTCGCGGGTGGGGCTGGTGGTCCCGATCGTCATGCCGACCCGACGACGGCGGGCAGGACGACGGCGTCGAAGCAGGTGCGGTCACCGGTGTGGCAGGCGCCCGAGCCGACCTGGTCGACCTTGACCAGCAGCGTGTCGCCGTCGCAGTCGAGCGCGACCGACTTCACCCACTGCTGGCTGCCGGAGGTGTCGCCCTTGACCCAGTACTCCCGGCGGCTGCGGGACCAGTAGGTGCAGCGGCCGGTGGTCAGCGTGCGGTGCAGCGCCTCGTCGTCCATCCAGCCGACCATGAGCACCTCGCCGGTGTCGTGCTGCTGCGCGACCGCGACGACGAGGCCGTCCCGGTCGCGCTTGAGCTTCGCGCCGATGGCGGGGTCGAGGTCGGTGGGACGGGCGGGGCTGGTCATGACCCCAGTCTGCCGCAGCGGCTCAGCTGGCCCGGGCGCCGGCGAGCGGTGCGGTGCGGCCGGCGACGGCGGCTCCGACCAGCAGCACCCCGAGCACGACGAGCAGCGCGTGCAGCACCCCGAGCCGACTGGGCTCGGCGAGCAGCCCGACCAGGGGCGGGCCGGCGAGGAAGGCGGTGTAGCCGATCGAGCTGACGACGGACACCCGCACCGCCGCGCCGTGCGGGTCGTCGGCGGCGGCGCTCATCCCGACCGGGAAGCCGAGCGCGGCGCCCGCCCCCCAGAGCAGCGCCCCGAGCAGGACCAGCGGCACGGCAGGGGCGACGACCACGAGCAGCAGCCCGAACATGGACACCGCGGCGGTGGCCCGCAGCACGGGCGGGCGGCCGTAGCGGTCGAGCAGGCTGCCGCCGACGGTGCGCGAGACGGTCATCGCGGCGACGAAGCAGGCGAAGCCCAGCGCGCCCACCGCCTCGCTCGCACCGTGACCGTCGACCAGGGCGAGCGCCAGCCAGTCGTTGGCGGTGCCCTCCGCGAACGCGAAGCACAGGACCAGCACGCCGACGAGCAGCGTCCGCGGCTCGCGCCAGGCCTGGGACGCGCGCACCTGGGCCGGACCCGCCTCGTCGTGGGGGACCACCGGCAGGAAGGCCCGCAGGCACAGCGCCACGGCGGCGCTGGCACCGACGGCGGTCACGGCGAGCTGGACCTGCACCCCCACGCCGACGGCCGCGCAGCCGGCGCCCAGCAGCGCTCCGACCACGGTGCCGAGGCTGAAGCCGGCGTGGAACCGCGGCATGAGGGAGCGGCCCAGGCGGCGCTCGACGTCGGCGGCCTCGACGTTCATGGCGACGTCCCAGGAGCCGATCCCGAAGCCGGTCAGCACCAGCCCGATCGCGGTCAGGACGACCTCGCCGGCCCCGACTCCGGCCGCGACCAGCAGCAGACCCACGCCCACGACGCAGACGCCCGCCAGCACCGTCCGTGCGGGACCGAGCCGCGCGACGAGCGGCCCGCTGGCGGGCAGCCCCAGGATCGACCCGACGGCGAGGGTGAGCAGCAGCAGCCCCAGCGAGCTGGTGGACAGCCCGAGGGCGTCGCGCACGGCGGGCAGGCGGGACACCCAGGAGGCGAAGACGACGCCGTTGAGGGCGAAGACCAGGGCGACGGCCACGCGCGCCCGCTCGACCACTGGGCGGTCAGGGGCCACCAGGAGGCCCCCCGTCATCGCGACTGCGAGATCCACGAGGCGTGCAGCCGGGCGTAGACGCCGTCCTGCTGCACGAGCTCGGCGTGCGGGCCGCGCTGCACCACGATGCCGGCGTCGACGACGAGCACCTCGTCGGCGGCCTCGGCGGTGGACAGCCGGTGTGCGATCGCGAGCGTCGTCCGGCCGCGTGTCAGCGAGTCCAGCGCGCGCTGCAGCCGGACCTCGGTGGCCGGGTCGACGGCGCTGGTCGCCTCGTCGAGCACCAGCAGGTCGGGGTCGGCGACGTAGGCGCGGGCGATCGCGACG
>JBKJQM010000473.1:0-5958 GCA_046594005.1 Mycobacteriales bacterium | reverse complement strand
GTCGCAGTCGCTCACCGACCTGCAGCCCGGCGTGTGGACGCACGCCCTGGTGCTGTCACCCCAGGGTCACGTCGAGCACCACCTGCAGCTGGTCGACGACGGCGAGGCCGTGCTCGCCCACGTCGAGCCCGGGACCGCCGAGGCGCTCGTGGACTTCCTGCGCCGGATGCAGTTCATGCTCCGCGTGGAGGTCGAGGACGTGACCTCGTCGTACGCCGTGGTCGCCGACCCCACGCCCCGGCTGGTCCCGCGCGCGGAGCTGGCGGCGTACGAGGGGCCGCTCGCCGGCGTCGGCGCGTTCGAGGCGCTGCGCGTCGCCGCCCGGCAGCCGCGGCTCGGGCTCGACACCGACCACAAGACGATCCCGCACGAGGTGGGCTGGCTGACGACCGCCGTGCACCTCGACAAGGGCTGCTACCGCGGGCAGGAGACCGTCGCGCGGGTGCACAACCTGGGGCGCCCGCCCCGCCGGCTCGTCCTGCTCCACCTGGACGGCTCGGACAGCGAGCTGCCCGCCACTGGCGACGCGGTGCAGCTCGACGGCCGCGACGTCGGGCGGGTCGGCACGGCCGTGCGCCACTACGAGCTCGGCCCGGTCGCGCTCGCCGTCGTGAAGCGCCAGGTCCCCGACGACGCTGCGCTGCTCGCCGGCGCGGTCGCCGCCAGCATCGACCCCGAACCCGCCTTCGAGCTGCCGGTGTCGCCGGCCCGCCAGGCCGCGGCCGCGCGCGAGGGCCTGCTGCGCCGACGCTGATCAACGCGGGGCCGCCGCTGCTCCGGCTCGCACCTGCGGCGCGCGACCACGGCGTCGATCAGTCGTTGCGCAGGGCCTCGGACACCGCCGTGCTGCTGACGTTGCCGACCGCGTCGCGGGCCACGACCTCGAGGACGTACTCCGCTCCTCGCGGCAGCGCGCGCAGCAGCGAGCCGCCGCGCTCCGCCGTCCCCGACGCGACGACGGCGCCGGTAGCGGTGTTGCGGACCGACCAGCTCACCCGGCCGGCGCCGCTGCTGGGACTCGGGTCGCTGGCCGTCCAGGCCAGCTGCAGGACGCCCGCACGCGACGACGGACGCAGCGTCGCTCCAGCCCCCGGCGCGGTGCGGTCCAGGACCAGCGGGCGGCTCGTCGTACGGCACGCACCGTCGTCGACCACGGCCAGGACCACGGCGGTCGTGCGGTCAGGGCCGTCTGGCAGGTGCAGCGACCTGGGCAGCACCGGCGAGCCGGCGGTCGCGCAGGCTTCCTCCGCCGTCTCGGCGACGGCGTAGCGCGCGGACCGGCTCCCGGGTGCGTACGCCGCCACCGGCACGGCCAGCGCGCCCGTCGCGGGCGCGGCGAGCAGCGCCGGCTCCAGGAGCTGCGGGCCGAGGGCTGCCCACTGCGGGCTGCCGAGGCCGGTGGCCAGGTCGTACCCGCGCCCGGCCCGGTAGTGGTGGTTGTCGCCCTCGACGACGTCCCTGAACGCGCCGGTCGCGCCGTACAGCGGCACCGAGATCCGCCCCAGGCCGGCCGTGCGGCCGAGCGCCGACAGGGTGCTCGCGAGCTGACCGGCGACCAGCGGCGCGGCGGCGCTGGTGCCGCCACCGGTCTGCCAGGAGCGACGGCCGCGGTCGTCCGGCCCGTAGATGCCGATGCCCGTCGCCGGGTCGCCGACGACCGCGAGGTCCGGCAGGCCGCGACGGTCACCGGTCAGCCGGCCCTGCTGCCACACCGGGAGGGGGAAGCGCGCGGACAGGCCGCCGCCGGAGCCGCCACCGGCGTAGCCGTCGACCGCCCCCTCCGTGTCCGACCAGGCGCGCTCGGCCCAGCCGCCGGCAGTCCGGCGCAGCGACGTCCCGCCGATCGCCAGCACCGACGGGCTGGAGGCCGGGTAGTCGACCGACAGCCGCCCGTCCGCCGAGCCGTCGGACGCGCAGCCGTATGCGCCCACGTCGCCGGTCGCCGCAGTGACGGTGGCGCCGGCAGCCACCATGCGGGCCAGGCTCTGCTCCAGGGACGACAGCAACGCGGGCGCCGTCTCGAGCTCGCAGGCCCCCCACGAGATGGACACGGCGGTCAGGCCGTCACGCTCGGCGGCAGTGGCCACGGCGTCGTAGACCGCGACCGCGCCGCCGGTGGTGTTGGGCGCGACGAAGACCCGCTGGCGCGCCGCGGGAGCCGCGCCCAGGACCGCCTCGACGTCCAGCGCGACCTCGAAGTCACCGCCTGCGTCGTCGCTGACGTCGGCGCGCGCGCCCAGCACCGTCTCGGTCGTGATCTGCCTCGGTGCCAGCGCGATGTCCGCTCCGCGCGCGAAGACCTCCGCGTCGGCGGAGCGCCAGCCCGAGAACTGGATCGTCGCCACGGTCGTGCCCGCGCCACTGCCGGGAACGGCGTACGCGTCCCGCAGCTGCGTGGGCGACCAGCCGACGGGTACGGCCCGCGGGCGCATCGGCGCGCTCGACTCCCGGACCGCGGCCAGGACGGTGCGCCGGAGGGCGGCCGGGATCCGGCGCTCCAGCAGCTGCGCCGGACCGCGAGCGGTCATCGTCCAGTCGGTGCTGGCCCCGACCGTGAAGCCGTGGTCGGTCAGCCAGTCGTGGACGACGGCTCGGGACGCCGCGGTCGGCGTGGTGCGGTCCGTCCGGTCACGCCGCTCGCCCGCGTCCTGCGGTGCACGCGCCACGTCGAGGGTGGCCGCGGGGCGCAGCGACAGCACGACCGTCGCGGGGGCCGCCTGCGCGGGGACCGCCGGCAGCGACGGCAGCACCAGGGCCACCGCGGCCGCACCGGCCCACACGAGTCGGGACCGGCGGGGCACGGCGTCACCTCACCACAGGAATCGGACGTACGAGGGCGGTTCTGCTCGCTCGCTCAACCGCGGCCGAACAGCCCCTTGCGCTTCTTCTGCGCGGAGGCCGGGGCCGCGCGCGGCGCCGGCGGCCGGGCCGGCCGCGTCGGCTGCGCCGCCGGTGCGTCGTCGTCCAGGCCCAGCGAGGACAGCTCGCGCAGCAGGGAGGCGGTGTCGGTGTCGTGCGCGTACGACGGCATCGGCTCGTCGTCCGGGTACGCCTCCTCGTCGTCCGGGGCGGCCGCTGCTACTACCGGCTCGGGCACGTCGAGGGACGCGGACGCGCTGAGCTCGGCGAACGCCGCGGCCTGCGCCTCGGCGTCCTCGCGGCTGTCGATCTGCGACATCGGCTCGTCGTCGACGAAGGACGCGAGCTCCGCGGCGGCGGCCTCTGCGGCCAGGCGCTCCTGCTCCGCGGCTTCGGCGGCGAGGCGTTCGGCTTCGGCTTGCTCGGCGGCGAGGCGTGCCTGCTCGGCTGCTTCGGCGGCGATGCGCTCAGCCTCTGCCTGCTCCGCAGCCAGGCGCTCAGCTTCGGCTTGCTCGGCGGCGATCCGCTCCTGCTCCGCTGCTTCGGCGGCGAGGCGCTCAACGTCGGCCTGCTCCGCGGCGAGGCGCTCGCACTCAGCCTGCTCCGCGGCGAGGCGCTCCTGCTCCGCTGCTTCGGCGGCGAGGCGCTCGGCTTCGGCCTGCTCGGCAGCCGCCCGCTCAGCCTCTGCCTGCTCCGCAGCCAGGCGCTCGGCTTCGAGGCGCTCGGCTTCGAGGCGCTCGGCTTCGCCCTGCTCGGCGGCGATGCGCTCAGCCTCTGCCTGCTCGGCGGCGAGGCGCTCCTGCTCCGCTGCTTCGGCGGCGAGGCGGTCGGCTTCGGCTTGCTCGGCGGCGAGGCGCTCCTGCTCCGCTGCTTCGGCGGCGAGGCGCTCAGCCTGCTCAGCCGCAAGGGGCTCCGCCTCTGCTTGAGCGGCAACCCGCTCCGCCTCTGCCTGCTCCGCCGCGACCCGCTCGGCGGCAACCCGAGCCGCTCCCAGGTCGACGACCTCGGCCACGTGCCCGTCGGGCAGGTCAGCCGCACGGCGGGCGTCGTCGGCGGAGCGCGCCGCCTCGAGGTCGGCCTGCGCCGTCGCCAGCTCCTCGGCGTCCGCGGCCCGGCGGGCCGCCTCGCGGCGCAGGCGCTCGGCCTTCTTCGGGTCGACGGCGACGGGCGCGACGGGGTCGACGGGCGGCCGGTGCATCGGCGCGGAGAAGACGTCGTCGTTCGCGGTCGCCGGACCCAGCAGGGCGGCGAGGGCCGCCGACACGCGGGTGATGGACCCGTCGACCTCCTGCTCGTCGGGCGGCACGACGAGGGAGCGGGCCTCGGCGGGCAGCACCTCGTCGGCGCGTTCGAGGTCGGGGGAGCCGCCTTGTGACGGCACGCTGGTGCGGCCGGAGAAGGCGCTGACCAGCCGGGAGGCGACGTCGGCGGGCACGAACGCCTCGGCGGCCGGCTCCTCCTCGTACGAGCCGCCGGCCGGCTCCTCGACCTGCAGCAGACCGGCGCCGACCAGGCCGTGCACGACGCGGCCGGCCTCGTACAGCGTGAAGCCGCACTCGCGGGCGAGGTCCGTGAGGGTGCGCGAGCCGTCGACCTTGCACAGCAGCGACCAGGCGTCGGGGTCGATCTCGAGCTCGGCGTCCGAGCTGCCCGCGGCGGACAGCAGCGGGACCGCGTCCGGGCCGTGCAGCACGTCGAGCAGGGACGCCCACGTGGCCTGGCGCTCGGAGATCTCCGCGAGCAGCTGGTCGACGGGGACCGGCGGCGCGACGTCCTCGCGGGTCTTCTCGTTGACGCGGAACTTCCAGGTGCCGCTGCCCCAGGGCAGGAGGTCGGACAGCGACCCGCGTACCTGCTCGTTGACGAAGTCCTCGACCACCGGCTGGTCCACGTAGCCCAGGTGCACGAGCAGCTCGCCGAGCCGCCAGCCCTGCAGCTCGGTGCGCTGGGCCTCGAGCGCCTCCGCGAGCGCCTCGGGGCCGAGAGCGCCGGACGACACGAGGCGCGACCCCAGGGCGGGGCGGTTGCCGGGAGCGACGACGGCGTACACGCGTCCGCCGCGCAGGTAGACCTTCGCGGTCTCACCCGCAGGGTCGGCGAGGTTGACGCAGCCGGTGGCGGCGCCGTCGGCGAGCTGGCGCAGCACCTCGGCGAGGGGCGTGGCGGCCAGGTCGCCCTTGAGCACGTCGAGCCTCCACATCAGCCGCAGGGGTGCCGCGGCACCGTCCTGCGCCACGCTCACGGACCATCGGCAGGGCGGGCGCCCACGTTGAGCCGTACGGGTCAATCGATCGCACTCGTCGCACCCGGTCGTGGCGTCTGCCACCATGGCCCCTCGTGCACGCACAGCAGAGGAGCACCGGGTGAGCGTCGAGGGCACTGCCGCGGCCCCCCAGAAGGGGAACCGGCGCATCGACCGCGTGCTGGCGGAGGACTACCTCGACGGCCTGCGCGAGATGCCGCTGCCGCACCTGCGCGAGCTGCGCACCGAGGCCGAGCAGGAGGAGGTGGACCTCTCCTACATCCGGCGGATGATCCAGGGCCGCCTCGACATCCTGCGCGCCGAGCTCAACCGCCGCGACGGCACCGGCAGCCAGGACCTCGTGCAGGGCCTGGCCGCGATCCTCGCCGACGAGCCGCGCAGCCCGGCCCGCGGGCTCGGCCGGCACACGACCGTCGAGCCCTCGCGCGCCGACAGCCACCGCCGCTACGTCGAGGCGCTCGTCGCCGACGTGGACCTGTCCGACGTCGGCGCGCGCTCCACCGACGAGCTGGCGCACGCCATGCGCACGCTGTCGGAGGAGGAGCAGGGGGTGTCCGGCAAGCGCCGCGAGGTGCAGACGGTGATGGACGCGTGCAGCGCCGAGATCACCCGCCGCTACCGCGACGGCGAGGCCGACGTCGAGACGCTGCTCGGGGCCCAGCCCACCGAGGCGCCGCAGTCCCCTTCCTTGTCGGAGTGACGGTCCCGGTCCTCGTCGAGCTGGTCCGGTCGGGGGTCGTCGAGAGCGTCCACCGCGGATCCGTGCTGGCCCTGCGCGCGGACGGATCGACCGCCCTCGCCCTCGGCGAGGTGGACGTGCCGATCTTCCCGCGCAG
>JBKJQM010000216.1:0-7250 GCA_046594005.1 Mycobacteriales bacterium | reverse complement strand
GCGACCATGGCCCGGGTGAGCACTCCAGTGCCGGCGGCGAGCTCGAGCACCTGCTGCGGTCGGTGGCGCAGCACCCGTGGGGCGAGGTCGGCGGCGTAGGGCTGGAAGACGGCCGGCACGAGGTGCTCGGCGTACGCCGCCGCCATGTCCGCGGCCCAGACGCGGCTCGGGTCGTCAGGCATGACGTGACCTCCTGCCCACAGGGTGACGCCGACAGGATGCCAGCGTCGGCAGGCGTCGGATCGGGAGGACAGCACACGAGCGTCGTGCGGACTCGTTGACAGCTGGCGCTGTCCGGCCGCCCGATGATCAGCTCCGATCTGATCATGTCTGATCATTTCGGTCGGATCGCGCGCTGCGCGCTGCTGGGAAGTGGAGGATGCGATCCAGACGCGAGTGGAGGGAGCCCGTTGTGGATGTGCGGCCAGGTGACGAGCAGCCACCGTCCGTGCTCGCCGCCCGGCGCGACGCCCAGGCAGGCCGCAGGGGCCAGGGCTCATCGGACAGGGCGTACCCGCCGGTGAAAGCCCCCTCCGACCAGGACGCGCTCGCCGCGCAGCTGGCGGCCACACGCGCCCTTCTCCGTGCGTCTGCTGTGGACGAGGTGGTCCAGATCGTGGCCACGCTCGTCCATGACCTGGGTGGGGCGGTCGTGCCTGCGCGCATCGCCGACGCCAGCCGAGCGCTGCAGATCGACGTCTCGTTCGCGCGCTCCGAACCGATGCTGCCGTGGGCGGAGCCGGTGAGCCTGGCTGCCATGCGGCTGTCGGAGGTGCTCCCTGAGCTCGTGGAGGACGCGCGCCTGGCCGTCTCTCGCCTTCAGGCAGCGGTGCAGCGCGACGACGAGGCATCACGCGATGTCCTGACCGGCCTCCTGACCCGTCGCGCGTGGATGCGTCGGCTGGCCGGCGCAGGTACCGGGGACAGCGTCGCGCTGCTCGACCTGGACCTCTTCAAGTCGGTCAACGACACCCATGGGCACGATGTCGGTGACGCCACCCTGCGGGCAGTTGGCGCTCTGCTCAACCGCAAGTTCCGTGAGGGAGACCTGTGCGGTCGCTACGGCGGGGACGAGCTCGTCTGCCTGACCCGCGGCATGTCCGCACCAGCGCTGGTCCAGCGATGCCAGGACGCTGCACGCGAGTGGGAACAGGTGCGCCCCGCCTCGGCTGCTGCCGTGACGCTGTCGATCGGGGTTGCTGCGGTCGATGAACGAGGCGGCCGCGCCGCGCTGCAACGGGCTGACCGGGCGATGTACCGAGCCAAGGCCGCCGGCCGCGACCAGGTCGTCATCGCTGGACCCGAGGACGAGGACGTGCCGCTGTGAAACCGCAAGCCGACGCGCGGGAGGACTACTTCCGGTCGGTGTCGAACGTCGATGCACGCGCCGCCAGCGACCTGGTCCTCGAGCTGTACGACGAGGGGATGCCGGTCGGCGACATCACCGCCGGGGTTCTCGGCCCCGCACAGGTGCGGGTCGGCCAGCTGTGGGAGCAGGGGACGTGGTCGGTCGCCGACGAACATGCCGCGACCGCCATCACCGAGTCCGCGCTGTCGTCCCTGACGTACGCCTCAGCACCGCCGCGCCCGACCACGGCCGAACACCACCTGCTGATGGCGTGCGTCGAAGGCGAGTGGCACACCCTGCCGGCTCGCATGGCCGCGACCGTCGCCGCCGCGACAGGGTCGGTGCGGGTGACCGTACTGGGCCCGTCGCTGCCCGCGGACCAACTCGGACGCCGGCTCGCCAGCGGCGACGTCGACGTGCTGGCGCTGTCCTGCACGCTCCCGACGAACCTCCTCGGCGCCGCCCGCTGCATCGCGGCCGCGCACGACGCGGACGTGCCGGTCGTCGTCGGCGGCCGGGCCTTCGGCGCCACGCCGCACCGCGCCTACGCCCTCGGGGCCGACGCCTGGGCAGCGGACCCGGTCGTGCTGCAGGCGACGCCTGTGGAACGAGTGGGGCGTACCTGCGACGTGTCGACGGAGGTACTGCTCCTCGACGGGATCGACGACAGCCTGGTGGCGCTGGCGTTCGACCGGCTCGTCGCGGCCTTCCCTCGGCTGTCGACGATGACGCCGTGGCAGCAGGACCGGACGCGAGAGGACCTGCGCTGGATGGCCAGGCACGCCGCGGCAGCCCTCCTGACGTCGGACTGGACCATCCTCGACGAGCTGTTCGCGTGGCTGACCCGACTGCTCGGCGACCGCGTGCCCGCCACTGTCATCGCCGCGTCGGCGCACCTCCTGGCAGACACCGTCGAACCCGACGCACCCCAGGGCGCAGCCGGGCTACGGCGCGCAGCGGCCGCACTGGAACCGCCGCAGGCGCAGCCGTGACCAGCGAGCCGCCGGTCGGCAGGTTCGTCACCGTGAGCGGCATCGCCGTGCCCGCCGACGGGGCCGCGGAGCTGGAGCGGGCGATGCAGGACCGGCTCGGGCTCGTGGACGACGAGCCCGGGTTCGGCGGCCTCCAGGTCTGGCGGCCCGCCCGCGCGGCCGACCCGTACCGGATGGTCACCTGGTGGCACGACGAGGAAGCATTCCGCCGCTACATGCGCTCTGCCGCGCACCACACGTCCCACGCCCGCACACCCGACGGGCCACACCGGCCCCGGCCCGCCGGCCTCGACCGCTTCTGGTGCATCGCCCAGTAGAAGCGCCCGTCGCACTCGTGGTCGGTGTCACGCCGATGTCACACCTGGAGCTCGTGAGCCCGACCAGCGCGGACTCACAAGTCGCGCAGCCGCGACGCGTCGGTTCGTGCGGCCCAGCGCTCGGAGGCGGCAGCCGCGACCGTGCCGACGCCCACCACTCCTGCCAGCAGTGCTGTCACGAAGGGCCACGGCACCGCAGGGTGCTGCGGCGGTGGGTCGAAGATTCCGTTCAGCACCTTCACCAGCTCGACGGCGACGACACCACCTGTGAGGACTCCACCGAGCACTCCGGCCACCACGACGGCGCGTGCCTCGGTGGACAAGAACCGCGTACGTTGCCGCACGGTCGCTCCGAGTACGGCGAGCGCGGTGAGGGAGCGGCGGCGCTGCGCAGCTCCGACGACCAGGACCAGGCCGGCGCTGGCTGTCGCCAGCAGCAGCCCGAAGGCCAGGGTCAGGGCCGCGAGCCCCGACAGGCTGCCCGCCGCGAGCCCCGACGCGGACGGGACAGCCACGCGGGGGGCGGTGATGTCGTTGACCAGCGTCGCCGGGGGCAGGTCGGGACTGGCCGAGATCGCGGCAGCGACCCTGGCCGGGCTGTTGGTGCGGACCAGCAGGGTCTCGACCGCCGGTGCGCCGGTCGCCGCTGCGACGTAGCTGCGGTTGGCGACCACGAAGCTGTCACGGGGCGCCGTGGCGAACTCGGTCACCACACCCACCACGTGGAAGGTCACTGGCACGTACCTTCCGTCGGCGTTGCGCAGGCGCATCCGCACGAGGTCGCCCGGGCGCAGCTGGTAGTCGTGCAGGGTCTCCTGGGACAGCAGCGCCCCGTCGGGTGTGGATGCCAGTCGCGCGAGCACGCTGCGCACCGAGCTGCCCGGTGTGAACGCGTCCTGCAGCGGAGCGGCGCGGCCCACGGAGCTCGCGTCGACGCCGTAGAGGTCCTGCAGGTCGGGGCCGACGTACGTCAGGCGGTGTGACACCTGCTCGACGGCTGTGACGCCCGGTACCTGCGCCAGCTGCGTGGACAAGGTCGTTGCGCTGTCCGGCGGCAGGGTGAGTGCCACGTCGCTCCCGACCGTCAGCGCGGTGTCGACCCGCGCCTGCTGGTCGTAGGTCCGGGTGAAGACGGCCGCGGACAGCGTGACGGCCACGGCAACCGCCAAGCCCGTGGCGCCACGCGCGACGGTGCGGCGACGCTGCCGCACGACCTCGCGGCGCAGGTCGGGCAGGGAGCCAGAAGGGTCTGTCTGCGGCTGCCGCGGACGACGGCCGAGCACGAGCGCCGTCAGGCGCCAGGTGAGCAGGGCCAGGCCGGGCCAGGCCAGCGCGGGGGCAAGGAGCGCTGCGTAGTTGATCGCCGCCACAGGCACCCCTTCCGGCACGACGACGACCTTGTAGCCGCCCCGCGCAGTCAGCCAGAACACCAGCGCACTGCCGGCCAGGCACAGCACGTCCAGACCGAGGCGCAGCGGAAGCGGCGACCGCGTGCTCTGCGTCTGCCCGACGTTGCCGGCCACTGTGGGTGAGCCACCGCGCAGCAGTCGGCCCACCGGCGCCAGTTCGGTGACGACGGCCAGGGCCACACCGGCCGCGGCACCGGCCACCAGCCACAGCGGCGACAGGCGGGCGCCCGCTCCGAGCGCGAGCCGGTTGGCCAGCAGTGCGCCTACGACACCGAGCGCCGCTCCGACGAGCCCGTCGAGCACCGCAACGGCGCCGAAGAGGCCTGCCGCGCGCGCCGGCGTGACCCCTCGGAGCCGCAGCAGCGCGAGGTCGCGGCGCTGCCGGTCGTTGCGCAGCGAGATGACCAGCGCCGTGACCACGCCGGACAGGACCAGCGCCGGCAGTCCGAGCAGCAGCACGAGCATTCGCGCGTACAGCGCGTCTTCGCGGGCGGCTGACAGCGACGCCTGCAGGTTGTCACCCACGAGAGCTCCGCCGGCGACCGACGAGACGTAGTGGTTGGCGCGTCGCGCCACCTCGTCGGACGCAGCGGCCGGGTCGCTCGGCAGGGACCGGTGGTCCAGGCGGAGGTGGAACTGCGACACGACGGTCGCCTTCCCGACCAGGGTCGGGAACAGCGCCGGCGGTACGAGCAGCACGTTGTCCGGCGCGGCCGCAGGCGAGGACCCTGCTGCCGCTCCCACGACCTGGAAGAACGAGTCCGCGTTCGGCAGGTCCACCACCCCCGAGGCCGTGACCGTCGCGCCCGAACCGAGCACCTGCACCACGCTGCCGGGACCGGCTGCGAGGTTGGCTGCTGTCTGCTGCTGCAGCACCGGGCCGTGGGAGGAGCCGAGCAGCGGGCGGATCTCGCCTGGGGCGAACTGCGCGTAGTCGGCAGGCAGGGCGACGACGTACGCCGCTCCTGTCGTGCGCGTCCCCGCGGGGGAGACCGAGCGCAGACCGGGCACCTTCGCGTAGTCGACCGAACGCGCTCCGATCAGTCCTGGGACGTCGCGCAGCGCGTTCTGCACGGCACCCGCGTCACCGCCTGGGGCCACCTGCACCTGCCAGTCGACAGGTACGCGGCCCGCGGCCCGCTCTGTCAGCGTGGAGCCCGTCTGGGCGACGAAGGAGCCGAGCGAGGCCAGGAAGGAGACCGTGAGCGCCACCGCCAGTGCGGCGGCAACGGTCTCCAGCGGACGGCGGCGCAAGGCCTGCAGCACGTAGCGGATCGTCATCGGACGAGCACCTTGTCCAGGGAGATGGACCGCGGGAAGGACGCTGCGACGTCAGGGTCGTGCGTGGCGACGATGACCGCGGCTCCCGTGCGACGCGCCTGCTCCTGCAGGGCGTGGAGGACGAGCGCGCCGGTGTGCTGGTCGAGCGCTCCAGTGGGCTCGTCCGCGAGAAGAAGTGCCGGCTCGACGGCGAGGGCACGCGCCAGGGCAACGCGCTGCTGCATCCCGCCTGACAACCCGGCAGGCAGGGCGTCATCGGCATCCCGCAATCCCAGTAGCCGCAGCTGCGCCCTGGCCCGCTCCTCCGCCTCAGCCGGCGACACGCCCCGGACCCGCAGACCCAGCGACGAGTTCTGCACCGCCGTCAGCTCCGGGATCAGCGAGGGGGCCTGGGGGACGTAGACGACGTCACGGGGCTGCAGGCCGTGCTCGACGCTGCCGCCAGCGGGCTGCAGCAGGCCGGCGAGGACGAGCAGCAGGGTGGTCTTGCCGGAGCCGGAGCGACCGACGAGAGACACCTGCTCGCCCGCCTCGAGGCGGAGGCAGAAGCCGTCGAGCACGGTCCTGCTGCCGTACGCGACGCGGACGTCGCTGGCCGTGATCACGCAACTCGTCCGTCTACGAGGTGCACGACCCGGTCGGCGTGCGCGGCGACGGCTGCCGAGTGGGTGACCAGCACCGTCGCCCCGTCCCGCGGCCGCAGGTGCTCGAGCAGCTCGAGCACCGTGCGCTCCTCGTCCGCGCTCACCTCCGCCGTGGGCTCGTCCGCGAGCAGGACCTGTGGCGCACCGGCCAGGGCCACGGCCAGGCCCGCCCGGGCGGTCTCCCCGCCGGAGAGGGTGCGCGGCAGAGCGTTGCGCACCTCCGCGAGTCCTAGTGCGTCGACGAGCTCGTGGGGTGAGCCACCGGCACCGGCACGAAGAGCCGCGGCGAAGCGGACGTTCTCCAGCACGGTCAAGTGCCCGAACAGCGGGCTGCTCTGCGTCAGCACGCCGACGTAGCGCGCTCGCAAGCGTGCCGCCGCAGCCGGGCTGCGGTGGCTGAGCTGCTCGCCGCCGATGTGCACGCTGCCCCCGTCAGGGTCGTCGAGCCCCCCGAGCAGGGTCAGGAGCGTGGACTTGCCGGAGCCGGACGGCCCGGTCACCGCGACCGTCTCGCCGGCCTCGCAGGTCATCGACACGTCGAGGAGCGCGGGAACCTCGGTGGCGCCTCGGCGGTAGAACCTGTGCAGCCCCTGCGCCCGCAGCGGGCTCACGAGAGCCTCAGGCTCTGGATCATCGTCCGGTAGGCGTCGACGTTGTCCGAGCCGACCGGGCCGAACAGCTCCATGACGACCTCTCGGCCGCCGACGACGATCTCGTAGCGCTCCACCTCATCGCGGTACTGCTTGGCTGTCACCTGGTCCGGTGCGGAGTTGCGGCGGTAGACGATGCGCACGCCCTGACCCCCGGCCTCGCTCACGGCTGTCACCCCGCGCAGCTCGAAGGCCGCTTGGCTGCGGGACAGCGACGGGATGTCCTGCTGCGTGGCGGTGTCGACGGTCGGCGCTGCGGTGAGCGTCCCCGTCATCACCTGTACGCCGTTGAGCTTGTCGGTGAAGGTGACGGTGCTGGCACGGGTCGTCTCCGCCCAGCCTTCTGGATGCGTGAACGTGTACCGGCCGCTGGTGTTGCTGTAGGACACGAACGCGAGGTTGTCCGGGATGTCGCCGGGGGGGTTCTTCTCCACCGGGACCGCGCCGGCCTGGGGCTGATGAGCCGCAGCCGAGGTGGGCTCAGCGGAAGCCGCGGGCGCCGACCCAGGCGCGCCGGATCCGTTGCTGTCGGCGGAGGTACCCCCCGAGCCACTGCCGCCACCGCAGGCCGCGAGGACGAGTGCTGTCGAGGGGACGAGGACGGCGGTG
>JBKJQM010000145.1:0-11605 GCA_046594005.1 Mycobacteriales bacterium | reverse complement strand
CCACGAGCTGGGCCAGCACGGCGGCCTTGGGGCCGGACAGGTAGCCGTCCAGCTCCTCGGCCTCGCAGACGTAGACCTTCTCGGCGCCGTACGCGCCGACCTTCTCGGCCGCGGTGGACGCGCCCTTGCCGAGCACCACCGCGGACGGGGTGCCGAGCTCGCGGGCGAGCGTCAGCAGCTCGTAGGAGACCTTCTTGGGGGTTCCGTCGACGTGGTCGACGAGGACCAGGACCTCAGCCATGTGTTCGATGCCTCTCAGACGAGCTTCTGCGACGCGAGGTACTCGGCGATCTTGCTGCCGCCGTCACCCTCGTCCTTGACGACCTGGCCCGCCTGGCGGGGCGGCTTGTTCGAGAACTCCGTGACCTGCGACGGGGCGCTCGCGAGCCCGACCTGGCCCGCGTCGATGCCGGCGTCGGCGATCGTCAGCGTGGTCAGCGGCTTCTTCTTCGCGGCCATGATCCCCTTGAAGGAGGGGTAGCGCGGCTCGTTGATCTTCTCGACCACGGACACGAGCGCGGGGGTGCTGGCCTCGACGACGTCGTAGCCGTTCTCCGTCTGGCGCTCGATGCGGATCGAGCCGCCGTCGACGGTGACCTTGCGGGCACCGGACAGCTGCGGCTTGCCGGTGCGCTCCGCGAGCAGTGCGGTCATGATCGCCATGCGGCTGTCGGTGGCCTCGGAGCCCGCGATGACCAGGTCGTACTCGAGCGTGTCGAGGACCTTGGCCAGGGCGTACGAGGTCTGCAGCGCGTCCGAGCCCGCGAGGGCCTCGTCGGACAGGTGCACGGCCTTGTCGGCGCCCATGGACAGCGCCTTGCGGATGGTCTCGACGGCACGGTCCGGGCCCATGGTGAGGATCGTGACCTCGCCACCGGAGGCCTCCTTGATGCGGAGGGCCTCCTCCACGGCGTACTCGTCGATCTCGTTCATGACCACGTCGACCGACGCGCGGTCCAGGGTCTTGTCAGTGTCCTTGAGCTTGCGCTCGGCCCAGGTGTCAGGCACCTGCTTGACCAGTACGACGATGTTCACGTGGGGCGCCGACCTCCAGGATCAGTGGGCGTGCGACGGGCCGCTTCGTGCGGTCCGTGCACGGAGTGCTCCGTGCGAGTGCTGCTCGACGGGCCAGCCGTTCGAGGTTGACGGCCACGGTATCGCCGTGCAAGTCGAAACCGGCCACCGGCCCGTTCCCGCGAGGTTACCCGCGGGTAATCAGCCGGCAAACAGCAGCAAGCACCCCCCGGGTGTGGGCTGTCTCACTGTCCCGTAAAGGTGGCCTTGCCCGGTCCGTTCTCGAGGAAGCTGGTCATGCCGGCCTTCTGGTCGTCGGTGGCGAACAGCCCGGCGAACAGCGCGCTCTCGAGCCGCAGCGCCGCGTCGAGGTCCATCTCGAGGCCGTCGTCGATGGCCTGCTTCGCGGCGCGCAGGGCGACCGCCGGACCGGCGGCGTACTGCGAGGCCATCTCGCGCGCGGCCGCGTAGACGTCGGCGTCGGGCACCACGCGGTCGGCGATGCCGAGGGCGAGCGCCTCCTCCGCGCCCACGTGCCGGCCGGTGAACACGAGGTCCTTGGCCTTGGCCGGACCCACCAGGCGGGTCAGGCGCTGCGTGCCGCCGGCACCCGGGATGACGCCGAGGGTGATCTCGGGGACGCCCACCTTGGCGCGCTCCCCGAGGACGCGGAAGTCGGCGGTGAGCGCCAGCTCGAAGCCGCCGCCCAGGGCGTAGCCGTTGATGGCGGCGATGACCGGCTTGGGCAGCCGCGCCACGACCTTGAGCACCTCCTGCAGGCGGGTGCCCCAGGACGCCATGTCGGCGTACGACTGCCCGGCCATCTCCTTGATGTCGGCGCCGGCTGCGAACACCCGGTCACCGCCGTACAGCACCACCGCACGCACGTCGGCCCGGTCGCGCGCCTCGACGGCCGCCTCCATCAGGTCGACCTGGAGCTGGGCGTTGATGGCGTTCATCTTCGGCCGGTCCAGCCGGATCGTCCCGACGCCGTCCTCGACCTCGAGCCGCACGAACTCGCCCACGGGTTCCTCCTCCACGCCTCGGATGTCGCAGGCACCCTAGGCTGCCGCGCGTGTTCAGGGACTCCCGAGGCGTGGTGCACACCGTCTCCTCCGCCGACCCGCTCGAGGACCTGCCCCCCGGCGCGGCGCACGCCTTGCAGGGGGCGCTGCTCGCTCCCGGGGCGACCGACCTCGGCAGCGTCCTCGAGCGCGCCGACGCGGTCCGCGAGCTCGTCGAGCGCTGGCAGGACGCCTTCTTCGCCTCGCTGCCCGACGACGTCGACCTGGTCGAGGAGGCCCGCTGGGCCGCCGAGGCCGGGATGTCGATGGAGGACGTCGAGGCGCAGTACGAGGACGAGGACGACGACGAGCCGGACCTGCACCTGCTGGGCATCGACGACGATCCCGACGGGGACGACGAGCTGGACGACCTCGTCGAGCTGGTCGAGGCCGACGAGCACGACCCGCGCAAGGTCCTGCCCGAGGAGCTCGTCGCGGTGCTGGAGCGCGAGCTGCTTCTGCTCCCGCTGCGCGTGCGGCTCGAGGCGCTGGTCGCCGCCGCCGACCTGGTCAGCACCTGGAGCGACCTGGTCGCCGACCACGAGAAGCTGCTCGGCCACCTGGTGCTCGCCCACGGCGAGGCGCAGGATGCGCTGGGCCACGAGGTGCTGGTCGAGCGGCACGCGGTGCTGCACGTCGACAGCGGTCCCGCGCACGCCGTCGTCTCAGGGTGAGCGCGCTTCCCGCCGAACGACCTGGTGTGACCGCAGCGTGGCGCGACGTGGCTGTCGACGGCGCCCGGGTCCGGCTGATGGAGGCCGGTGACCCGGGGGCGGACCCGCTGCTGTTCCTGCACGGCTGGGGCCTGTCGCCGCAGTGCTACGCCGAGGGCATCGCGCGGCTGACCGCTGCCGGCGTGCGCGTGCTGGCCCCGTGCCTGCCCGGCTTCGGCGGCAGCGACGGCCCGCCGCTGCGCGGCGTCGACCTGCGGGCGTACGCCGCGCGGATCGGCCACCTGCTCGACGTCCTCGGCGAGGAGCACCCGGTCTTCGTCGCCGGTCACTCGTTCGGCGGCGGCGTCGCCCTCCAGCTGGCCACCGACCGGCCCGAGCGCGTCCGGTCGCTCACCCTCGTCAACTCGGTCGGCGGCGCACCAGGCCGTCGCGGCATCGCCGACGCCTCCTGGCTGCGCTGGGCGGCCGGCGCGCTGACCGAGCTCAGCCCGCGGCACGTCGCCGCGGCTGCCCCCTCGATGCTGCGGGCGTTCGTGCCGAACGTCGTCCGCAAGCCCGTCACCCTGGCCCTGACGGCCCGGCTGGCGCTGACCGCCTCGCTGGCCGCGCAGGCCGAAGCCCTTGTGGGGCAAGGCGTTCCGGTGCTGTTCGTGTGGGGCGACGGCGACCGGCTCGTCGCACCGGGGGAGCTCGGCGACGTCGTGGCGCAGCTGCCGGCGGAGGTCGTCCGCGGCCGGCACGGATGGCTGATGACCGAGCCCGAGGAGTTCGCGACGCTGATGCGCAACGCCCTCGTCGTGCACGCGATGCTCGAGCGCACGCGTCGCGGCCAGGCCGTCGTGCTGCCGGTCGGCACGTCGCTGCTGGACCTGATCCCGCCGGAGCGGCGCACCGTGACGCGGCGGGCCGCCGCGCGCTGATCGCCCTGCTCCGCGGCGGGCAGGGCAGGATCGGCCGGTGATCGACCGCCCGTGGCCCGGCAGCCCCTCCCCCCTCGGGGCGACGTGGGACGGCGAGGGCACCTCCTTCGCGGTGCACAGCGCCAGCGGCGAGGCCGTCGACCTGTGCCTGTTCGACGAGGCCGGCCGCGAGACGCGGGTGCCCCTGGAGCAGCGCACCGGCGACGTGTGGCACGGCTACCTCCCGGGGGTCGGCCCGGGCACGCGCTACGGCTACCGCGTGGACGGGCCGTACGACCCCGACGCCGGGCACCGGCACAACCCCAGCAAGCTGCTCGCCGACCCGTACGCCCGTGCGCTCGAAGGGGACCTCGTCCTGGACGACGCCGTCTTCGGGTCGGCCCCCGGGCGGCCCGGCGTACAGGACCACCGCGACAGCGCGCCGTGGGTGCCGCGGTCGGTCGTCGTGCACGACGCGTTCCCGTGGGGCGACGACCGCCGGCCGCGCACGCCGTGGCCGCAGACGGTCGTGTACGAGCTGCACGTCAAGGGCTTCACCGCGCAGCACCCCGGCGTGCCCGAGCACCTGCGCGGGACCTACGCCGGGCTCGCGCACCCCGCCGCCGTCGAGCACCTGCTCGGTCTCGGCGTCACGGCGGTCGAGCTGCTGCCGATCCACCACTTCGTCAGCGAGCCGCACCTGCTGCGCCGTGGGCTGACCAACTACTGGGGCTACAACACGATCGGCTTCTTCGCGCCGCACGCTGCGTACTCCTCCGCCGGCAGCCGGGGGCAGCAGGTCGGCGAGTTCAAGGCGATGGTGCGGGCGCTGCACAGCGCCGGCATCGAGGTGCTGCTCGACGTCGTCTACAACCACACCGGCGAGGGCAACGCGGAGGGCCCGACGCTGGCCTTCCGCGGACTCGACAACCGCGGCTACTACCGGCTTCCCGACTCGCACCGAGCGGGCTACGTCGACGTCACCGGGACGGGCAACACCCTGGACCTGCGGTCCGCGCACGTGCTGCATCTGGTCACCGACTCGCTGCGCTACTGGGTCGAGGAGATGCACGTCGACGGCTTCCGCTTCGACCTCACGACGTCGCTGTCGCGCGACGACGTCGGCTTCGACCCGCGGTCGGCGTTCCTGCAGGTGGTGCAGCAGGACCCGGTGCTGTCGCAGGTGAAGCTCGTCGCGGAGCCGTGGGACGTGGGGCCGCACGGCTACCAGGTGGGGAGCTTCCCGGCACCGTGGGCGGAGTGGAACGACCAGTACCGCGACACGGTCCGCGACGCGTGGCGCGGGGCCGGCGGCGGCGTGCGGTCCCTGGCCTACCGGCTGACCGGCTCGTCGGACCTGTACTTCTCCGGCGGACGTGCGCCGTGGGCGTCGGTCAACTTCGTGACCGCCCACGACGGGTTCTCGCTGCACGACCTGACGGCGTACGACACCAAGCACAACGAGGCGAACGGCGAGGACGGCAGGGACGGCGCCTCGGACAACCGGTCGTGGAACTGCGGCGTCGAAGGGGTCCCGGCGCCTCCGGACGTCCAGTCGCTCCGGCGCCGACAGGCGCGCAACCTGCTGACCACGCTGCTGCTCTCAGCCGGCGTCCCGATGCTGACGATGGGCGATGAGGTCCGGCGGACGCAGGGCGGCAACAACAACGCCTACTGCCAGGACTCGGCGCTGTCCTGGCAGCCCTGGGACCTCACGCAGGACGCGCGGGACCTGCACGCCTGGACGGCGGCGCTCGTCCGGCTGCGGCGCGAGCACCCGGTCTTCCGGCAGTCGTCGTTCTTCCTCGGCCGAGCGGGCGAGGACGGCGTCAAGGACGTGGCGTGGTTCTCGCAGTCCGGCACCGAGCTGAGCGATCCCGAGTGGTTCGACCCCACGCAGGCGGTCCTCGCGATGTACCTCGACGGCCGCGGCATCCGGGTGCGCGACGCCCGCGGGCGGCACGTCGTGGACGACAGCTTCCTGCTGGTGCTCCACACCGGGCAGGCGTCGGTGCCGGTGACGCTGCCGGGTCCGCCGTGGGCGCGCTCGTACGAGGTGGTGCTCGACACGACTGACGAGCGGCCGGTCGCCGGTCCTGCTGTGGCGGCCGGCGGCGTGCTCGACGTCGGTGCGCGGACGGCAGTGCTCCTGCGGGCGGTGCGGTAGCGCCTACGCCGTGGTCATCAGGCCGAGGTCGGCGTCACTCGGCAGCGACGCCGAGTGCGGGAGCACCCGGACGCTGTAGCCGAACGAGCCGGCGCGCTCGAGCGGCACGCTGCCTTCGTACCGGTGCAGGCCGTCGTCGCCGGTGCCCGCGGAGACCAGCGCGACGTAGGACGGCGCGCGCAGCTCGTCGGCCTCGTCGACACGGCCGTACGCGGCCTGGACCGTGACATCTGAAGGGTCGAGACCCGCGAGGTCCACCGACGCGCGCACGTCGATGACCGTGCCGACCTGCGGGGTGTCGCCGACGGTGGAGGCCTCGACGTGGACGACGCGGACGCCGGCCCAGGCCCCCGCGATGGTGCGGCGCCAGGCAGCGAGCTCCTTGGCCGGCGCGTACGACGACTCGGCCAGACCTCGGGAGGCGACGGCGGCCGGCGTGTAGAGCAGGTGCACGTAGTCGCGGACCATCCGGCTGGCCAGCACCTTCGGGCCGGTCGTCTGCAGGGTGTGCCGGACCATGTCGATCCAGCGCTGCGGGATGCCGCTGTCGTCGCGGTCGTAGAAGCGGGTGCGCACCTGCTTCTCGACCAGCTCGTAGAACGCCTGCGCCTCGAGGTCGTCGCGGCGCTCTGGGTCGGTGACGCCGTCGGCGGTCGGGATGGCCCAGCCGTTCTCGCCGTCGTACATCTCGTCCCACCACCCGTCGAGGATCGACAGGTTGAGGCCGCCGTTCAGGGCGGACTTCATGCCGGAGGTGCCGCACGCCTCGAGCGGGCGCAGCGGGTTGTTGAGCCAGACGTCGCAGCCGCCGTACAGGTAGCGCGCCATGCCGATGTCGTAGTCGGGCAGGAAGACGATCCGGTGTCGCACGTCGTGCTGGTCGGCGAAGCGCACGATGTGTTGGACCAGCTCCTTGCCGCCGTCGTCGGCCGGGTGGGCCTTCCCGGCGATGACCAGCTGGATCGGGCGGTCGGGGTCCAGCAGCAGGCTCGTGAGCCGCTCCGGGTCCTGCATCATCAGCGTCAGGCGCTTGTACGACGGCACACGCCGGGCGAAGCCGATGGTCAGCACGTCGGGGTCGAACACCGACGACGTCCAGCCCAACTCGGCCTCGGTCGCACCGCGCTGCAGCCACGACTCCTTGATCCGGCGCCGGACCTCCTCGACGAGCCGCTCGCGGAGCACGCGGCGGGTGGCCCAGATGCTGGTGTCGGCGACCTTGGCGATGTCCTCCCAGCCCTGCGCCTCGGTGATGATGCTGGTGCCGATCTCGCGCTCGGCCAGCTCGAAGACCTCGCGGGCCACCCAGGTCGGTGCGTGCACGCCGTTGGTCACCGACGTGATCGGCACCTCGGCGGAGTCGAAGCCCGGCCACAGGTCCGCGAACATCCCGCGGCTGACGATGCCGTGCAGCTTGGCGACGCCGTTGCGGCGCTGCGCCATGCGCAGACCCATGTGGGCCATGTTGAAGACCGACGCGTCGGCCTCGTCGCCCAGCTCGAGGATCCGGTCGACCGGCACGCCGGGCATCTCGCAGTCCCCGCCGAAGTAGCGGGAGATGAGCTCGCGCGGGAAGCGGTCGATGCCGGCGGGCACGGGCGTGTGGGTCGTGAAGACGGTGCCGGCCCGTACGGCCTCCTTGGCCTCGTCGAACGACAGGCCCTGGGCCACGAGCTCACGGACGCGCTCGACCCCGAGGAAGCCGGCGTGGCCCTCGTTGGTGTGGAACACCTCGGGCGCGGGGTCGCCGGTCAGCGCGCACCACGCGCGGATGGCGCGGACGCCGCCGATGCCGAGCAGCATCTCCTGGTGGAGGCGGTGGTCGGTGCCGCCGCCGTACAGCCGGTCGGTGACCTCGCGCTCCCCCGGGGCGTCCTCCTCCACGTCCGAGTCGAGCAGGAGCAGGGGCACCCGGCCGACCTGCGCGCGCCACACGTGGGCGTGCAGGGTCCGGCCCTCCGGCATCTGCACGCCGATGGTGACCGGAGCGCCCGAGGCGTCCGTCACGAGCGTCAGCGGCAGGCCGTGCGGGTCCAGCGGCGGGTAGCGCTCCTGCTGCCAGCCCTCGGCGTTGAGCGACTGCTTGAAGTAGCCGGCGCGGTACAGCAGGCCGACGCCCACGATCGGGACGCCCAGGTCGGAGGCGGCCTTGAGGTGGTCGCCGGCGAGGATGCCGAGGCCGCCGGAGTACTGGGGCAGCACCTCTGTGATGCCGAACTCCGGCGAGAAGTAGGCGATGGACGACGGTGCCTTCTCCAGCCCCTGGTACCAGCGCGGCGTCGTCAGGTAGTCCGACAGGTCGGCGTGCGCCGCCGCGAGCCGGCCGAGGAACGCAGGGTCGGCGGCGAGCTCGGCCAGCCGCTCAGGGCTGACCTCGCCCAGCAGGCGGACGGGATCCTGTCCGACGGTGTCCCACGTGGCCGGGTCGACCGACCGGAACAGGTCCAGCGACTGCGGGTGCCAGGACCAGCGCAGGTTCATGACGAGCTCGGCGAGGGGCGCCAGCGGCTGCGGCAGGGCAAGTCGGACCGTGAACCTGCGGAGTGCTCTCACCGCCCCGACCCTAGTGGGGAGCGGCACCGTCCCGGTGATGTTCCGCCAGGGAGCACCTGGGTACGGTCGCGACAATGGTGGGACGGATAGCAGTCACAGCGATCAGCCCGTCGGTGTCGTGCGGTCAGTACCCCGCACGCGCCGTGACGGGGGAGACCGTGGTCGTCTCGGCGACCGTGTTCCGCGAGGGGCACGACGCCGTTGCGGCAGACGTCGTCGTCAAGGGACCGGACGGCAAGCGCCGCCCGTTCCTGCGCATGGCGGCGGGCACCCCCGGGACGGACCGGTGGTCTGCTCCGGTGGAGATCCCGGACGCCGCGAGCGCCGAGGGGCTGTGGTCGTTCACCGTCGAGGCCTGGAGCGATCCGCTCGGCACCTGGTGGCACGACGCGCCGCTCAAGGTGGACGCGGGTGTCGACGTCGACGTGATGCTGGAGGAGGGTGCGCGGCTGCACGAGCGCGCCGCGAGGGCGCTGCCGAAGTCCCTCACCCGACAGGACAAGGCGCTGGTCAGCGACGTGGCGATCGTCCTGCGCGACACCGCCCGTGACCCGCAGGACCGGATGGCCGCGGCCACGGCACCCGAGGTCGTGGCGCTGCTCTCGCAGCACCCGCTGCGCGAGCTGGTGACCAAGTCCGACGTCCGCCGCATCTTGGTCGACCGCAAGCGCGCGCTGTACGGCGCCTGGTACGAGTTCTTCCCGCGCTCCGAGGGCGCTGCTCCCGACGCGAGCGGTGTGCTGCGCAGCGGCACCTTCCGCACGGCGATGGAGCGCCTGCCGGCCGTGGCGGAGATGGGCTTCGACGTGGTCTACCTGCCGCCGGTCCACCCGATCGGGACGGTCAACCGCAAGGGCCCGAACAGCGCGGAGTTCCCCGGCGGCAAGCCGACCGACATCGGCCCGGACGACCCCGGATCGCCCTGGGCCATCGGGTCCGCCGAGGGCGGCCACGACGCGATCCACCCGGAGCTCGGCACGATCGAGGACTTCGACGCCTTCGTCGCGCGGACCACCGAGCTGGGCATGGAGGTCGCGCTCGACCTCGCCCTGCAGTGCGCGCCGGACCACCCGTGGGCGACCGAGCACCCGGAGTGGTTCACCACCCGCGCCGACGGCACCATCGCCTACGCGGAGAACCCGCCGAAGAAGTACCAGGACATCTACCCGCTCAACTTCGACAACGACCCGGAGGGCCTCTACGCGGAGGTCCTGCGCGTCGTGCGCCACTGGACCGCGCACGGCGTGCGCATCTTCCGCGTCGACAACCCGCACACCAAGCCGCTCGTCTTCTGGGAGCGCCTCATCGCCGAGGTGAAGGCGACCGAGCCCGACGTCCTGTGGCTGGCGGAGGCCTTCACGCGGCCCGCGATGATGCACGAGCTCGCGCGCATCGGGTTCACGCAGTCCTACACGTACTTCACGTGGCGCACCGGCAAGCAGGAGCTGCAGGACTACGCGCTCGAGCTGGCCGAGGCGTCGGACCACATGCGCCCGAACTTCTTCACCAACACCCCCGACATCCTGCACGCGTCGCTGCAGTACGGCGGACCGCCGGTCTTCAAGATCCGGGCTGCGCTGGCGGCGCTGCTGTCGCCGACCTACGGCATCTACGCCGGCTTCGAGCTGTACGAGCACGTGGCCGTGAAGCCCGGCTCGGAGGAGTACCAGAACTCCGAGAAGTACGTCTTCCGCCCCCGCGACTGGACGCAGCCGGAGAAGACGCTGGTGCCGTACCTCACGATGCTCAACCGGGTGCGCCGCGAGCACCCGGCGCTGCACTGGATGCGCAACCTCACGATCCACGAGGTCGACTCGCCTGACGTCATGGCGTGGAGCAAGCAGACCGGGGACGACGTCGTCCTCGTCGTGCTGAACCTCGACCCGCACGGCGCCCGCGAGGCGACCGTGCACCTGGACATGCCGGCTCTCGGGTTCGACGTCGACAGCCGCATCGAGGTCACCGACCAGGTGACCGGACGCACCTTCGACTGGGGCAGCAGCAACTACGTGAGACTCGACCCGTTCGACGAGCCGGCCCACATCCTCACCGTCCGCCGGAGCAACGTGTGACCACCACCCCCGAGCACGACCTCGAGCACGGCGAGCTGGTCTCCCTGGAGGAGTCGCGCGACCCGCTGTGGTTCAAGCGCGCCGTCTTCTACGAGGTCCTCATCCGCGGCTTCGCGGACAGCAACGGCGACGGCACCGGCGATCTCAAGGGACTCACGTCCAAGCTGGACTACCTGCAGTGGCTCGGCGTCGACTGCGTGTGGCTGCTGCCGATCTACCAGTCGCCCCTGCGTGACGGCGGCTACGACATCAGCGACTTCACCAAGGTGCTCCCGGAGTTCGGAGACCTCGGCGACTTCGTCGAGCTGGTCGACGAGGCCCACAAGCGCGGCATGCGCATCATCGCGGACCTGGTCATGAACCACTCCAGTGACGCGCACCCCTGGTTCCAGGCCTCCCGTTCCGATCCGTCGGGGCCCTACGGGGACTACTACGTCTGGTCCGACACCGACGAGCCTTACGCCGAGGCGCGCATCATCTTCGTCGACACCGAGCGCTCCAACTGGACCTACGACGAGGTCCGCGGGCAGTACTACTGGCATCGGTTCTTCAGCCACCAGCCCGACCTGAACTACGAGAACCCCGAAGTGCAGACCGCCATGATCGAGGTGCTGAAGTTCTGGTTGGACCTCGGCATCGACGGCTTTCGCCTGGACGCAGTGCCCTACCTGTTCGAAGAGGAGGGCACGATCTGCGAGAACCTCAAGCCGACGCACGAATATCTCAAGCGGGTGCGACGCGAAGTCGACGAGCTCTACCCCGACCGGGTCCTGCTGGCCGAGGCCAACCAGTGGCCCGAAGACGTCGTGGAGTACTTCGGTGATGACGACGAGTGCCAGATGGCCTTTCACTTCCCGCTGATGCCGCGCCTCTTCATGGCCGTACGGCGCGAGTCGCGCTACCCGATCTCGGAGATCCTGGCCAAGACGCCGCCCATCCCGGCCAACTGCCAGTGGGGCATCTTCCTACGCAACCACGACGAGCTGACCCTCGAAATGGTGACCGACGAAGAGCGCGACTACATGTACAGCGAGTACGCCAAGGATCCCCGGATGAAGGCCAACGTCGGCATCCGCCGGCGTCTGGCGCCGCTCCTGGAGAACGACCACGGCCAGGTCAAACTCTTCACCGGTCTGCTGTTCTCCCTGCCCGGCTCGCCGGT
>JBKJQM010000151.1:0-5812 GCA_046594005.1 Mycobacteriales bacterium | reverse complement strand
GGGCGTGCCGAACAGCTCGACGGTCCCCGAGGTGAGCGGGACCAGGCCGAGCAGCGCGCGCACGAGCGTCGACTTCCCCGAGCCGTTCGCGCCCAGCACCGCCACGACCTCGCCGGGGGAGACGACGAGGTCGACGTCGGCGAGGGCGGTGCGGCCGTCGTACGTGACGGTCGCGCCGCGCAGCCGCACCAGCGGGACGGCGGTCACGCGCAGTCCAGGGCGGTGCGCAGCGTGGCCAGGTTCGTGCGCATCGCGGTGAGGTAGTCGCCCCGCCGCGGCTTGCCCTCGAGCGGGCTGAGCACCTCCGCCTTCGCGCCGACCTCACGGGCCAGCGACTTGGCGGTGCGAGGGCTCACCAGCTCCTCGAAGAAGACCGTCGTGACGCCGCGCTCACGGGCGAGGGCGGCGACCTCGGCCAGCCGCCTCGGGGTCGGCTCCTGCTCGGGCACCAGCCCGGTCACCGCTACCTGGGTCAGCCCGTAGCGCGCCGTCAGGTAGCCGAACGCGTTGTGGCTGGTCACCACCTCCTTGCGACGGCAGGAGGACAGGCCGCGGCGCAGGTCGGCGTCCAGGGCGGTCAGGTCACGGGTGAGGGACTGCGCCCGCTCCGTGAACGACGGCGCCTGCGCCGGACGGACCTGCCCGAGCCGGGCCGCCAGCGCCTCGCCGATCTGCGCGTAGCGCACCGGGTCCAGCCACACGTGCGGGTCGGCGCCCTTGCGCGACGGGTCGGGCTCGCCGTCCTCGAGCGGCACGTAGCCGCCGACGAGGTCGACGGCGTCGTTGACGTCGAAGGCGTGCCCGTCTGCCTCGACGTCCACGGCGTCGTCCACGGCGGGCTGGAAGCCGTCGGAGTAGACGACGAGGTCGGCGGTGCTGATGGCGCCGACCTGCCGTGGCGACAGCTCGAGGTCGTGCGGCTCGGCGCCGGCCCGGGTCAGGTCGCGGACGTCGACGTCCGGGCCGCCGATGCGCTCGGCGAGGTAGGCGTAGGGGTAGAAGGCCGCCACCACCTCGAGCCGGCCTCCGTCGTCACCTCCGACGTCGGCGCTGCAGCCGCTCGCGACGAGGACCGCGACGACGGCCGCGACGGCGAGGCGGGCGGGGAGCACCTGGTCGACACTAGGCTTGTTGGGAACGATTGCCAACTCCAGCAGGGGGGTGCAGGCGGAGCCGTACCCTGGAGGAGTCCGACTCGTCCTCCTCGAAGGCAGGTGCACCGGCCTCCGCGCCGACCGTCATGGCCACACCGCTGTCCAGCACGGTCCTTGCCGGCCCGGGTCCGGGTCGATGACCGGCACCACCGTCCTCCCGCTCCTGGCGGCAGTCGGCTTCGTCCTGCTCGCCGCCGTCCTCGGCTGCCTGGAGGCTGCCCTGTCGCGGGTCTCGCGCGTCCGCGTCGAGGAGCTGGTGCGCGAGGAGCGGCGCGGGGCTCAGCGCCTGCAGGTGGTGCTGTCCGACCCGCCGCGCTCGCTGAACCTGCTGCTGCTCCTGCGGGTGCTGTTCGAGCTGGCGGCTGCAGGCACCGTCGTCGCGTACTGCCTCGACCGCATCGAGGGCTCGCTCGCCGTCGTCCTCGGCGTCGCCATCATGACGGTGGTCGTCTACGTCTTCGTCGGTGTCGCACCGCGCACCATCGGCCGCCAGCAGGCCGAGCGGGTGGCCCTCGCCGGCTCCGGGCTGGCCCTGGGGCTGACCCGCGTGTTCGGGCCGCTGCCGCGCCTGCTGATCCTGCTGGGCAACGCCCTCACCCCCGGCAAGGGGTTCCGCGAGGGACCGTTCTCCTCGGAGGCCGAGCTGCGCGACCTGGTCGAGCTGGCGCGGGAGCGCGGCGTCGTCGAGCGGGCCGAGCGCGACATGATCAACTCGGTCTTCGAGCTGGGCGACACCATCGTGCGCGAGGTGATGGTGCCGCGCACCGACATCGTCTCGATCGAGCGCGGCAAGACGGTCCGGCAGGCCCTGAACCTCCTGCTGCGCAGCGGTTTCAGCCGCATCCCGGTCGTCGGTGAGAACGCCGACGACGTCCTCGGCGTCGCCTACCTCAAGGACCTCGTCCGCAAGGAGCGCGCCGAGGGCGGCGGCTCGATGAAGGTCGAGGAGGCCATGCGCGAGCCGGCGTTCGTGCCGGAGAGCAAGCCCGTCGACGAGCTCCTTCGTGAGATGCAGGCCGAGCTCGGCCACATCGCCGTCGTCGTCGACGAGTACGGCGGCACCGCCGGCCTCGTCACCATGGAGGACGTCCTCGAGGAGATCGTCGGCGAGATCCAGGACGAGTACGACCGCGAGTCCGCGGCGGTCGAGGAGGTCGACGCGCACACCCGCCGCGTCACCTCCCGCCTGCCGGTCGAGGACCTCGAGGAGCTGTACGGCGTCGAGCTGCCCCACGAGGACGTCGAGACCGTCGGCGGCCTGCTCGCCATGGTGCTCGGCCGCGTGCCGATCCCCGGCGCCACCGTCGAGCACGGCGGCCTCGTGCTCGTCGCCGAGAGCGCGAAGGGCCGGCGCAACCGCATCGGCACCGTGCTCGTCCGCCGCTCCGACGGCGCCCCCCACCCCGCAGACGAGGAGCACGATCGTGCCTGAGCTCGACCCCGAGGACGCCAAGCTCCTGACCCTGGCGCGCGGCGCCCGCCTGCGCGCGCACGTCCCGCACACGGGTGTCGCCGAGGGCGCCGCCGTGCGCGACGGCGACGGCCGGACCTACGCCGGAGCCACGGTCGAGAACGCCGACCCCGGCCTCACGACCTCCGCGCTGCGGGCTGCCGTCGTGGCCGCGGCCTCCAGCGGCGCGCGGACCTTCGAGGCCGCGGTCGTGGTCGGTGGCTCGCTGGTGTCCGAGGCCGACGTGGCGGTGCTGCGCGAGTTCGGCGTCGGTGTGCCGCTGCTGCTGGCCGGGGACGACGGCGGCGTGCACCACACGGTCTCCACATGAGCGAGGGCCAGGCGGCGGGCTACCGCTCCGGGTTCGCCTGCTTCGTCGGGCGCCCGAACGCGGGCAAGAGCACCCTCACCAACGCCTTGACCGGCACCAAGGTCGCCATCACCAGCAGCCGCCCGCAGACGACGCGGCACGCGGTGCGCGGCATCGTGCACCGGCCCGACGCGCAGCTCGTGCTCGTCGACACCCCCGGCCTGCACAAGCCCCGCACGTTGCTCGGTCAGCGGCTCAACGACATCGTCCGGGAGACGTACGCCGGCGTCGACGTCGTCTGCTTCTGCGTCACCGCCGACGACAAGATCGGGCCCGGGGACCGCTTCATCGCCGCCGAGCTCAAGGAGCTCTCGACCCCGGTCATCGCCGTGGTCACCAAGACCGACAAGGTCGGCAAGCAGCAGGTCGGCGAGCAGCTGCTGGCCGTCTCGCAGCTCGGTGACTGGGCCGAGATCGTGCCGACCAGCGCGGTGTCCGACTTCCAGGTCCAGCTGCTGGAGGACCTGCTGGTGGAGCGGCTGCCCGAAGGGCCGGTGCTCTACCCGGACGGCGAGCTGACCGACGAGCCGGAGCAGGTGCTCATCGGCGAGTTCATCCGCGAGGCGGCGCTCGAGGGCGTGCGCGACGAGCTGCCGCACAGCATCGCCGTCACCGTCGAGGAGATGCGGCTGCGCGAGGACCGGCCCGACGACCGTCCGCTGCTCGACGTCTACGCGACGCTGCACGTGGAACGCGACAGCCAGAAGGCCATCATCCTGGGCACTGGCGGCGCGCGGCTCAAGGGCGTCGGTACGACCGCCCGCCACCAGATGGAGGCGCTGCTCGGCATGCGCGTCTACCTCGACCTGCGCGTGAGCGTCGCCAAGGACTGGCAGAAGGACCCCAAGCAGCTCAAGCGGCTCGGCTTCTAGGCCCGGCACGCACGGCACGGCGACCGGACGGGGCCCCGGCCCCGCACTACCGTTGGCCGCATGAGCCTGTACCGGGACGAGGGCGTCGTCCTGCGCGTGCAGAAGCTCGGTGAGGCCGACCGCATCATCACGGTGCTGACGAAGAAGAACGGCCGGGTGCGTGCCGTCGCCAAGGGAGTGCGCCGCACCCGCTCGAAGTTCGGGGCGACCGTCGAGCCGTTCAGCCACGTCGACCTGCAGCTGTACGCCGGGCGCAACCTCGACATCGTCGTGCAGGCCGAGAGCCTCACGCCGTTCGGCGAGCGCCTGGTCACCGACTACGGCCGCTACACCGCCGGGACTGCCGTGCTCGAGACCGCCGAGCGGCTGACCGCCGAGGAGCGCGAGCCGTCCCTGCGCCTGTTCCTCCTGGTCGTCGGTGCGCTGCGCGCGCTGGCGGGCGGCGGGCGGGACGGCGGTGAGGTCCGCGACCCGTCGCTGGTCCTCGACGCGTTCCTGCTGCGGGCCATGTCGGTGGCGGGCTACGCGCCGGCGCTCGCGGACTGCGCGCGCTGCGGCACCCCCGGACCGCACCGCGCCTTCTCGGTGCCTGCCGGCGGGACCGTCTGCCCGGCCTGCCGCCCCGCCGGAGCAGCGTCGCCCGGACCGGCTGCGCTGGTGCTAATGCTCGACCTGCTGAGCGGCGACTGGGACGCCGCGGAGCAGGCCGACGAGCGGACCCGCCGCGAGGCCAGCGGCCTGGTGGCGGCGCACCTGCAGTGGCACCTCGAGCGGGGCCTGCGCTCCCTGCCCCTGGTCGAGCGCGCGTGAGGCGCAGGGCGGCGGTCACCCCGGCGCGCGCGTCCGTGCGGCCGCCCACACCGCACCCCTCCGGAGCCACCGTGCCGGCGGTGCCGGCCGACCTGGTGCCGCGCCACGTCGCCATCGTGATGGACGGCAACGGCCGCTGGGCCCAGGACCGCGGGCTGCCCCGCACAGCCGGTCACGAGGCCGGGGAGTCGTCGCTGTTCGACGTCGTCGAAGGGGCCATCGAGATCGGCATCGGCTGGGTGTCGGCCTACGCCTTCTCCACCGAGAACTGGAAGCGCTCGCCCGACGAGGTGCGCTTCCTCATGGGCTTCAACCGCGACGTCATCCGGCGGCGGCGCGACGAGATGCACGAGCTCGGTGTGCGGGTGCGCTGGGCCGGCCGACGCCCCAAGCTCTGGCGGTCGGTCATCCGCGAGCTCGAGGAGGCGGAGGAGCTCACCCGCGACAACAGCGTCTGCACGCTCACGATGTGCGTCAACTACGGCGGCCGTGCCGAGATCGCCGATGCTGCAAGACTTCTCGCGAAAGACGTGGCGGCCGGACGCCTCGACCCGGACCGGGTCGACGAGCGGGTCCTGGCGCGCTACCTCGACGAGCCGGACATGCCCGACGTCGACCTGTTCCTGCGCACCTCCGGCGAGCAGCGCACCAGCAACTTCCTGCTGTGGCAGTCGGCGTACGCCGAGCTGGTCTTCCTCGACACGCTGTGGCCCGACGTCGACCGCCGGCACCTGTGGCAGGCGGTCGAGCAGTACGCCGCACGCGACCGCCGCTACGGCGGCGCGATCCCGAACGAGGTGGGGACGTGAAGCCGCGCGCCGTTCGCGTCCTGGTGCCGGCCGGGTCCTCCACCGAGCAGGAGTCGTCGTGAGCGAGTCCACCCCGTCGCTGACCTACGGCCTGCGCGAGCTGGTGTGGGGGCTCGAGAGCGAGGTCGCGGTCATCAGCAGCCTGGCGCGCCGCATCGACGAGCACGTGCGGGCGGTCAACGCTGCGCGCGCCGAGGCGGCCGAGCGGCTGGTGCGCCTCGACGCGCTCGTCGAGGCTGCGGACGACCCGCACCTCGAGGCGTTCCTGCGCGCCGCGACGTCGGTGCCGCTGCCCGCGCTGGACGAGAGCTTCCCCGCCCGGCTGTACGGCTCCTAGTCCCGGACAG
>JBKJQM010000138.1:0-5550 GCA_046594005.1 Mycobacteriales bacterium | reverse complement strand
CCTGAGCGACACGCCCCCTCGGACGCACCCCGGCCCCTACGATCGCGCCGTGCCCGCCCGGACCCCCCCGCGACGCCGACGGGCGATGACCGCCGGAGCGCTCACGGCCTTCGCCGTCCTGGGGGCCGGGTCGCCCGCCGCGGCCCAGGAGGCCTCTCCGGAGCCGTCGCCCACGCGAACGCCGGAGCGCCTGTTCCCGTCGGTCGTCCCGGCGCCCTCGGTCGAGGCGTCCCCGGGCGAGGTGTCCCCGTCGGTCGTGCCCGAGTCGACCCGCACCCCGGCCCCCTCGCCGACCCGCGCGCGGCGGCCGTCGCCGGTCGCGGTGCCTCTCGCGACCACCGGCGCTCCTCCCGTCACCATCGCACCGTCCGCCGCGCCCAGCCCGTCTGCGGTCGCGGTCTCGCGGGCACCGCTGCCGGAGGGGCTGATCAGCCCCGGGCCGGTCGCCGAGGCGACGGCCGCACCGGTCGCGGCCCTCTCGTCGTCGACGAGGGGGCGCAGCGTCGACTCGTACGTCGTCTGGGCGCTGGCGCTGGCGGGGCTGCTCGGCCTCGGTGGCGCCGGCGGCCTCTACCTCACCCGGGAGCACCGTTGAGCGACTGCCTGTTCTGCCGCATCGTCGCAGGCGAGGTGCCTGCCACCGTCGTGGCGGAGACCGACCGCACCCTGGCGTTCCGCGACATCGCTGCCCAGGCGCCGACGCACGTGCTGGTCGTCCCGCGGGACCACCACGCGGACCTCGGTGCCTGCGCCGACGCCGACCCCGCGCTGCTCGCCGAGGTGCTCGCCGCGGCCGTGGCAGTGGCCCGGCAGGAGGGGCTGGACGACGGTTACCGGCTCATCACCAACACCGGCGACCACGCCGGGCAGACGGTCCACCACCTGCACGTGCACGTCATGGGCGGCCGTCCGCTGGGCATGCTCGGGTAGTGCCCGGGCGTTAGCCTTGGCGACACCCTCGACCCGGTCCCTCGACCCCACCTGAGAGCAGGCGAACGGCAGCCGCCGACCCCATGCCAGACACCTCATCGTCGACGCCGGCCGCCGACCGCGTCGTCAGCAAGATCGTCGTCCCGACCGAGCAGTCCATGGTCGCGCTCCTGGGCAGCCGCGACGAGGTCCTCAAGACCGTCGAGCGCGTGCTCACGAGCGACGTCCACGTGCGCGGCAACGAGATCACCCTCACCGGCTCCGCCAAGGACAACGCGCTGGGCGTGCTGCTGTTCGAGCAGCTGATCGCCCTGCTCGGCAAGGGCCAGCCGCTGACGACCGACGCCGTCGAGCGCAGCCTCGCCATGCTCGAGCAGTCCGACGGCAAGCCTGCCGACGTCCTGACCCTCAACATCCTGAGCAACCGCGGCCGCACCATCCGGCCGAAGACGGTCAACCAGAAGCGCTACGTCGAGGCGATCGACAACCACACCATCGTGTTCGGCGTCGGTCCCGCCGGCACCGGCAAGACCTACCTGGCGATGGCCAAGGCCGTTCAGGCGCTGCAGGCCAAGCAGGTCAACCGCATCATCCTGACCCGCCCGGCGGTCGAGGCCGGCGAGCGCCTCGGCTTCCTGCCCGGCACGCTGTTCGAGAAGATCGACCCCTACTTGCGCCCGCTCTACGACGCGCTCCACGACATGCTCGACCCCGACTCGATCCCGAAGCTGATGGCGGCCGGGACCATCGAGGTGGCGCCGCTCGCCTACATGAGGGGAAGGGCGATGCCCGTCGACACCCCCGTGATGACGCCGGAGGGCGCCTGTCCCATCGGTGAGCTCGAGGTGGGCGACCTCGTGGTCGGCGCGAACGGCCTGCCGACGCCGGTCCTCGGTGTCTACCCCCAGGGTCGCAAGCCGGTCTACCGCGTCAGCACGCAGGACGGCGCTTCGACGCTCGCCTGCGGGGAGCACCTGTGGCAGGTCACGACCCTGAGCGACCGCCGTCACGGCAAGAGCGGTCGCGTCGTGCAGACGCAGGACATGATGGGCGACCTGCGCCGCGGACACGCCCGCAACTACGAGATTCCCGTCGTCGCCCCGGTCGAGTTCGTGCCGACCGAGGTCCCGATGGACCCCTATGCCCTCGGGCTGCTGCTCGGTGACGGCTGCATCACGCTGTCCACGACCCCGAGCTTCTCCACCCGCGATCCGGAGCTCGCCGCTGCCCTCGAAGCCGCGCTGCCGGACATCGAGCTGCGCGCTTCTGCACGTCCCGGCGACTACGTCCTGCGCCACGTCGGCTACCACCGCGGTGGGCTGCTGACGGCGAACCCCGTGACCGAGGTCCTGCGCGAGCTCGGTCTCGCCGGCACGCGGTCGACCACGACGTTCGTCCCGCTGCCCTACCTGCTCAACTCCTCCGCCGCGCGTCTGGCCGTGCTGCAGGGCCTGCTCGACACGGACGGCGGCCCTGTCGTCCAGACCGGTCGGACCTGCCGTGTCCAGTACACGACCTGCTCGGACCAGCTGCGCGACGACGTCGTGTGGCTCGTCCGGTCGCTCGGCGGCGTGGCGTACGTCCGCACGCGTCCGGCTGAGGGCCGCCGGCCAGGTCTCGCCCAGGGCCGCCCGGTCCACCACCGCAGCGACGCGCACATCCTCGACATCCGGCTTCCCCAGGGCATCGCTCCGTTCCGGCTGGCGCGCAAGGCCGCGCTGTACGACGCGACGGGCGGCGGGCGGCCGATGCGCTTCGTCGACAGCATCGAACCCGCGGGCGAGGCAGAGTGCGTCTGCATCTCCGTCGGGGCGCAGGACTCGCTGTACGTCACCGAGGACTTCCTCGTCACGCACAACACCCTGAACGACGCGTTCATCATCCTGGACGAGGCGCAGAACACCACCGCCGAGCAGATGAAGATGTTCCTCACCCGCCTCGGCTTCGGCAGCAAGATGGTGGTGACCGGTGACGTGACGCAGGTCGACCTGCCCGGCGGCGCGACCAGCGGCCTGCGCGTCGTTCAGGGCATCCTCGAGGGCGTGCAGGACGTGCACTTCTCGAGGCTCACCAGCACCGACGTCGTCCGCCACCAGCTGGTCGGGCGCATCGTCGACGCGTACGCGCAGTACGACGCCGAGGTGGAGAGCGCCCGCGGACCGCAGCGTTCAGCGGGCCGCCGCGACGACGTCCGGCGTACGAAGTGAGCCCGCGCGCATGAGCATCGAGGTCGCCAACGAGAGCGGCGCGGTCGTCGACGAGCAGGCGCTGGTGCGCGTCGCCCGGCACGTGCTGGACCGCCTCGGCGTCTCGCCGCTCGCCGAGCTCTCGCTGCTGCTGGTGGACGTCGAGCAGATGGAGAAGCTGCACATCCGGTGGATGGACGAGCCCGGTCCGACGGACGTGCTGGCCTTCCCGATGGACGAGCTCGACCTGCGCGGCTCCCGCGGCGTCGGCCACGGCCACGGGGCAGGCAGCGAGGAGCAGGACGAGACCGGTCCGGCGGTGCTCGGCGACGTCGTGCTGTGCCCGGAGGTCGCGGAGCGGCAGGGCGAGGAGGCCGGTCACGGGACCGCCGCAGAGCTCGAGCTGCTGTGCACGCACGGGGTGCTGCACCTGCTCGGTTACGACCACGGCGATCCCGAGGAGCACGCCGAGATGTTCGGCCTGCAGGGCGAGCTGCTCGCGTCGTGGCAGGCCGCCCGCTCCACCTAGCCCGCCGCACAGGCCTCGCAGGTGCCGAAGACCTCGACCGTGTGCGAGACCCCGGTGAAGCCGTGCGCGGAGGCGGTGCGCTCGGCCCAGGCCTCGACCTCGGGTCCCTCGACCTCGACGCTGCGGCCGCACGACCGGCACACCAGGTGGTGGTGGTGGCTCTCGGTGGGGCAGCGCCGGTAGACGGCCTCCCCGTCGTCGTTGCGCAGCACGTCGACCTGCCCCGCGTCGGTGAGCGCCTGCAGGTGGCGGTAGACGGTGGTCAGGCCCACCGAGGCCCCGTCGTGGCGCAGCAGGTCGTGCAGGTCCTGCGCGCTCTTGAAGCCGTCCACCTTGGCGAGCAGGTCCGCGACCGCGGTGCGCTGGCGGGTGGCCCGCTGCACCGGCGCGCCTCCCTCGCTCATCGCCGGCCCGCCGTCCGCCGTACGACCGCGCCGGAGGTGGCGGCGACGGCGAAGAAGGCGAGCGCCACGACGACGATCATCGCTCCCGGAGCGGTGTCGGCGTAGTAGCTCCCGAGCACGCCGGACAGCGAGGCGAGCACCCCGACCACCAGCGAGACCAGGACCGTGGCTCGGAAGCCGCGCACGAGCTGCTGCGCCGTCGCGACGGGGACGACCATCAGCGCGCTGACGAGGAGCAGGCCCACCACGCGCATCGCGACGGTGACCGTGACGGCGGCGAGCACCGCCAGCAGGATGTTCAGCGTGCGTACGGGCAGCCCGGCGACGCGGGCGTACTCCTCGTCGTGGCTCACCGCGAACATCTCGCGACCGACGACGGCGACGGTGAGCAGGAGCGCCCCCGACAGCACGGAGATGACGACGACGTCCTGCGGCGACACCGACGTCAACGACCCGAACAGGTAGGCGAGCAGGTTGGCGTTGCTGCCCTCGGACGACAGGCCGATGAGCAGCACCCCACCGGCGATGCCGCCGTAGAACATCAGCGCCAGGGCGACGTCCCCGCTGGTGCGGCCCTGCTGGCGGACCAGCTCGATGACGACGGCGCCGACGGTCGCGACCACCACCGCGGTCAGCACGGGAGCCGTGCCGAGCAGGAAGCCGAGAGCGACACCGGTCAGGGCGATGTGGCCGATGCCGTCGCCCATCAGGGCCAGCCGCCGCTGCACGAGGAAGACGCCCACAGCGGGCGCAGCCAGCCCGACGAGCAGGGCGGCGAGCAGTGCCCGTTGCATGAAGTCGAGGGTCAGCGGCGTCATGTCAGGCCCCAGGGGCTGTGGCGGCGGGGAGCCGCGGGATCGTCGTGCGGCGGGTGGGCGTGCTCCGGGTCGTGCAGGTGCAGGTGCTCCTGCGTCGGCGGTTCGCCGTCGTGCAGCACGTGTCCGTCGACCAGCGTCACCGCGCGCGTGATGAGCGGTGCCATCGGGCCGAGCTCGTGCGCGACGAGGACCACGGCGACCCCCTCCGCGACCAGCTGCGACAGGGCGTCGGCCAGCGCGGCCTGGTTCTCCAGGTCGACGCCGGAAGTCGGCTCGTCCAGGACCAGCAGCTCCGGGGTGCAGGTCAGCGCACGCGCGATGAGGACCCGTTGCTGCTGCCCGCCGGAGAGGGTGGCGACGCTGTCGCCGCCGCGGTCCGACAGGCCGACCAGCTCGAGCGCGCGGTCGACGGCAGCGCGGTCGGCAGCGCTCATCGGGCGCAGCCGGCGCATGAGCGGCAGCCGGCCGGAGGACACCACCTCGCGCACCGTGGCGGGGACCCCCGAGGTGGCGCCGACCCGCTGCGGCACGAAGCCGATCCGCGGCCACTGCGCGAAGTGCGCCAGGGGCGTGCCGAACAGCTCGACGGTCCCCGAGGTGAGCGGGACCAGGCCGAGCAGCGCGCGCACGAGCGTCGACTTCCCCGAGCCGTTCGCGCCCAGCACCGCCACGACCTCGCCGGG
>JBKJQM010000115.1:0-11651 GCA_046594005.1 Mycobacteriales bacterium | reverse complement strand
GTCGTCGTCGAGGTGCGCAACGGCGTCGTCGTGCAGCGGGCCAACACGTTGATCTACCTGAAGCGTGGCCCGGTCGTGCCGCTGCCTCTGGTCGTCCTCCTGGCTGCGGTGATGGTGATCGTCATCGGCTTCGCCGTGCTGTTCTCCTCGAGGAGCCAGCGTGCCCGGCGAGCGGGCTCAGCCGAGACGAGTGCCGACGAGCCGGAGCTCAGCTCGGACTGATCTCGGCGGCTCGCTCATCCTCGTCGTCGCCCTTGCGACGCCGCCGGTAGAGGACGAGGAGCAGCAGCAGGGCCACCAGCCCCAGCAGGGCGGAGGCCACCGGGATGACGAAGCTCGGGTCCTCGGCGAGGGAGAGCTCGACGGCGCGAACCGGCGCCGCTTGCTGGCCGGCGCCTTCGGGGAAGGTGATGCGCCCCTCGACCCGCCGTTCGAGCACGCCGCTGACGAGGGTCAGCCGTGCCGTCCACGGGCCGCCGGTGATCTCCTTCGGCAGGACGACCGTCACCGGCTGGCTGTCGCCCACGCCCAGCGTCGTGCCGAGCGTCGCGGCGAAGGGACCGGCAGACAGGCCACCTGGGCCCTCCGCGAGCCGGAGGTCGCCGCGCAGGTCGAGCGCGCGGGCGCCAGTGTTGGTCACCACCGCGGTGACGACCGGCTTCCCCGAGGCGTCCCGGCCGGCCTGCAGCGTGTCGACGCGGAAGTCGCTCGGCTTCTCCCCGCCCGCTCCGATGTCGAGGTAGACGCGGATGCCGGCTCGGCTCGTCGTGGTCACCGGACTGCCGGGGACACCGGCCAGCTCGGCGAACAGGACGGCGTACTGCTCCCCGGCGGCGGCGTCCGAGGGGACGCGGAAGGTCGCTGTCGCGGGGCCTGCCTGCCCGGGGCCCAGCGTGATGGTCGACGGCTCGATGCTGATCGCCCGACTGAGCGGATTGGCCTCGCGTCCCGTTGCGGGAGCGAAGGAGCCGTCCTCAACCGTGGCCGCCGCCGCGTAGAGCGATGCCGTGACCGTGCTCGGCGTTCCGTTGCACACCTGGAAGCGTCGGGCGAACGTGGCTCCCGGCGCGACGTGGTCGATGACGTACGACCGCGCGCGAGGGTCGTCCGCGCGCTCGGACGGGAACTGCAGGAGACCGACGCCGATGCCCGGCGGGCACGAGGCCGCCGGGCTCGGGGACGCTGCGTGAACGGGAGCGCTGGTCAGCGCCAGCATTACACCCAGGCCGAGGAGTGCTGCTCTAGCTGACACTCTGGGTGACGTTACCGGTGTAGACGCCCGCGGACTTGCCGGCGGTCGGGATGTTGACCGTGGCGGTGTAGATCGCCGTGTTGACGTTGGTCCGGCTCGCGGCCGTGACGAAGCTCTGCAGACTGTTCGTCAACGCCAACGGGCTGCCGGAGAGGTACTCGCCCGTGATGGAGGCGACGCCGGGGACGGTCGGGTTCACGTCACCGGTGTAGGCCGTCATGGTGCTCGCCGGGATCGTCTCCGTCGCGCCGGGAGCTGTCGCGCCGACGAGGGTCAGGTCCTGAGCGGAGATCCGGACCGTCCAGCCCGCTCCGTTGGACAGGCGCGTGTCGGTGACGGTCGACGCGATCGTGGCGGATGCCGGCGAGCCCGGTGTCACGACCGCGGTCGGGGCCGCGATCGCCAGCGTCTCGACACCCAGCCCGACTGGCAGCGTCACCAGGGCGCTGTCCGCGCTGGCCGACGTGGCGCCCAGCCCGAGGGCAAGGGCGGAGACGGCGGTCCCGACGGCGAGGGCCTTGCGCATGGTGGTCTCCTTGAGCTGCACCGGCCGACTCTCGCCCGGTTGTCACGCTGCGTGACACCTAAGGCATCGGGGTCACCTCGGCCGGGCTGCATGACGAGACAGGAGGGTGTTCGAGTAGTTCGAAATGACCAGGCGCCTACTCCGCAGTGCGGCGGCCACTCCGGGCGTGCTGACCGCCCCGCTTGCGCGGTCGCTTGAACAGCACCAGAAGGAGGCCGAGGACGCCGGCCACGGCGGCTACCACCACGAGCGGAACGACAGGCAGCCCGCTCTTGGACGCGGTGGGCGCCACCGCCACGGGCTGCGCGCTCACCTCCGCACCCGGGCCGGCTGCATCCGGGAACGTGACGACGGCCTGTGCGGCCTTCTTCGTCAGGCCGCTGACCAGCTCGATGCGCGCCGTCCACGGGCCCGCGGGCAGCGCCTTGTCCAGCTGAACGGTCACCGGCTCGGTGTCCTTGACGCCGAGCGTGGTGCCGAGCTTGGCGGTGAAGGGTCCGGCGCTGAGCCCGCCTGGTCCGTTGGTCATGCGCAGCGCGCCGCTCATGTCGAGAGCGCGCCCCCCGGTGTTGTGCACGAGGGCGTAGACGACCGGGCTCCCATCGGGGAGGCGGTTGGCTGTGAGGGTGTCGATGGTGAAGTCGCTTGCCGGCTCGCCACCGGGGCCGACGGACAGGTAGATGCGGATCCCGACGCGGTTGACCTGGCGGATCCCCGTTGTGGCCGCAGAGGCGATCTCGGCCCAGACCACGGCGTAGCGCTCACCAGGAGCGGCATCAGCCGGCACCGCGATGGTGGTCTCGAGCGTGCGCGTTGCGCCGGGCCGGAGCGACACGGCCGGCTCAGAGACCGTCGTCCACGACGACAGCTCGTTGACGGCGCGATCCGCCCGCGGCACGAACTGCCCGGCCTTGATGTCAGCCGCGGCGGCGTACACCGCCACGTCCAGCGGCGTCGAGGCCTTGTCTCCGACCAGGATCTTCCGGGTGAGGGTGGTCCCGGGCTTGACGTGGTCGATCACGTAGATGTTCGCCCGCGGGTCGTCCCGCCGTGAGACCGGTGCCTCTCCCAGCTGGATGCTCACGCCGCCGCCGTCGGGTGGGTCGGCGGCGGACGCACCGGTGGGCGGGGCGAGAGCCCCGGCCACCAGGAGGAGTGCGAGCAGCTTGGTCATGCGCTCTTTCTAGCGCCCGTCAGGCCACCGAGTGGGTGATCGTGCCGGAGTACGTACCGGCGACCTGAGCCGCACCGAGCGTGAACGCCACGGTCGGGTTCCAGCTCGCGGTGTTGACACCGACGCCTGCGGCCAGAGACGCGGCGGTGGCGCCCGTACCGACCGTCGCCAGGACCGACGGCGCGAAAGTGCCCACTCCACTCGTGGTGAGGGTCCCGGAGCTGTAGGTGATCGCCGTGTTGGCCACGGTCTCGTTGCTGCTGGCACCGCCCGTGGTGAAGGCCGTGGACGTGACGGTGGTGGTCCAGGCGGAGACCAGGTTGGCCCGCTGGTCGCTGACGGCGACGGTGCCGAGCGAGCCGCTGACCGAGCCGGCACCAGCCGCAGCGGTGCCGAGGGCGACCGTGCTGGCGGGGACGGTGATGCTGATGTTGCCCGCCGTGATGGCGAAGGTGGCGCCGGTGCCGCCGGTGGTGGCTGCCTGCGCGGCTCCGGCACCCAGTCCCACGAGGGAGAGGGTCGTCGCCGCGGCGATCACGCCGGTGATGGTCTTGGTGTTCCGCATGGGATGTCCTCAGCTGGTCGGGATGGGATCTCCCCTACTGCTTCGGTTCCAGGACCAGGTCGGGCCATGATTCCTTCTAGCCATATCGCGACTGCGCTGGACGGACTAGTCCCGAGGCCGTACGGCGGAACGATGTCCGGACCTGTCGCGCCCTGGGTACCCGGATCGCCCACGGCGACTAGTTCCAGGGCTCAGGCGACGCTGTGCGTGATCGTGCCGGTGTAGGTGCCCACGACGTTGCCCGCGCCGATCGTGATGGACACCTGGGGGTTCCACCTCAGGGACGTCGAGGTCAGCAGCGACAGGCCGGTGCAGCTGAACGCCGTGCGCGCTGCGGACAGGTCGACGGGGGTGACGGCCTGCCCTGGCACGCAGGCACTCACGCCGAGTCCGGACTGGTTCGTCGCCACGCCGGACAGGTAGGAGACCGAACCGGCCGCGACCCGCTCGGGCGTCGTCCCGCCGCCGGTCGTGAACGCCGTGGTCGACACCGTCGCGGTCCAGCCAGCGTCGTGCGCCAGTCCCCCGGCAGTCGACACGGTGACCGACCCGAGGCTGGCGGTGATCGTCCGCGCCCCCGCGGCGTAGGAGCCGAAGGACACCGTGCCTGTCGGCACCGTGATGCTGAGCCCGGGCGCCGCGGCCTGGGCCGGCGCCGCCGGGATCAGACCCCACATCAGGACAGCCGCCAGCCCGGCACCTGTCCTCCCGGCGTACCGGCTGCGCACGTGACCTCCTTCCTCCGGTGTCGGCATCGTGCGCCAGACCCTGAACGGGCGAGAGCCCGACCCCGCGGGGCCGGGCTCTCGATCGTCGAACTAGTCCGGGACGACGACCTGCGCCTCCACGGCCGAGCCCTTCTCCGCGGTCACCGTCGTGTCGACCGAGCCGCCGCGGTACAGCGTCCGCAGCGTCCAGTCGCCGGGCGCCGCGTAGAAGCGGAAGTAGCCGTTCGCCGAGCTCTGCACCTCGGCGGTGAAGTCACCGGTCGTGCCGAGCAGGCGGACGTACGCCCCCGGCAGCGGCGAGCCGTCGCGCACGACGGTGCCGTGGATGACGGCCTCGCCGGCCGACACCTCGAGCGCCGGCAGGGTGTCCTGGTCAGGAGCGCCGCACATCAGACGTCCTTCTGGACCGGGACGCCGACCAGGGAGCCGTACTCCATCCAGCTGCCGTCGTAGTTCTTGACGTCGCCCTTGCCGAGGATCTCGTGCAGCACGAACCACGTGTGCGAGGAGCGCTCGCCGATGCGGCAGTAGGCGATGGTCGGCTTGCCGTCGTCGTAGCCCTGCTCGCCGTACAGCGTGGCGAGCTCGTCGTCGGAGCGGAACGTGCCGTCGTCGGCAGCCGCCTTGCTCCACGGGATGTTGATGGCCGTCGGGACGTGACCGGCCTTCTGCGCCTGCTCCTGGGGCAGGTGCGCCGGCGCCTTGATCTTGCCGCTGAACTCGTCGGGGCTGCGCACGTCGACCAGGTTCTTCGCGCCGATGGAGGCGACGACCTCGTCGCGGAACGCGCGGATGCTCGCGTCGGGCGTCTTGGCGGAGTAGCTCGTCGCCGAGCGCTCCGGGGTGTCCTTGACGAGCTCGCGCCCGTCGAGCTCCCACTTCTTGCGGCCGCCGTCGAGCAGCTTCACGTTCTCGTGGCCGTAGTACTTGAACTGCCAGTAGGCGTAGGCGGCGAACCAGTTGTTGTTGCCGCCGTACAGCACGACGGTGTGGTCGTTGCCGATGCCCTTCTTCGACAGCAGCGCGGAGAACGCCTCCTGGTCGATGAGGTCGCGGGCTTCGGCCTGCTGCAGCTCGGTGGTCCAGTCCAGGCGGACGGCGTTCTTGAGGTGGCCGCCGTCGTAGGCGGACACGTCCTCGTCCACCTCGACGAAGACGGTCTTCGGGTCGTCGAGGTGGGCCTCGGCCCAGTCAGCGTCGACGAGCACGTCTGCGCGGCTCATGCGGGAACTCCCTTGGTTCGGCGGATGATGAGGTACAGCTCGCAGCCCAGGCAGATGCCGAAGGCGGCGTTGAGCAGCGCGGCGGCCAGGGCCGCGCCGGTGGCGACGAGCCCGACCGTGGTCGCGCCGGCCGCCAGAGCAACGACTCCGAGCACGGCGAAGGCCAGGCCCACGAGCTGGGCGAAGCGCGGCGGCCGCGCGTCCTCCAGCTCGGTGGGCGGCGTGCGCTTGAGGAAGCGCTTCCAGAACAGCGCGTACGGGTTGTGCCCGGTCGCGCCGAGCACGAAGACGACCGCCTGCGCGGCGAGCAGCGCGGCGCTGCCCGTCAGCAGGACGGCGGCGAGCACGAACGTGGTGATCCAGGCCGCGAAGCGCGGCCCTCTCGGGTCGATCATGGTGGGGCCTCTCAGGGCACGTTCTCCGACAGGGGTCAGGAGGACGGACAGAGGCAGCTGCCGACGCGGCAGAGGTCCACCGCGCGGCGCTTCACCAGGACGAGCATGGGGATCACGGTAGCGCGTGACCGAGTGCGGCGAGCACGTCCGCCTTGCGGGGCTGCCCGCTCGCGCGCTTGACCTCTTCCGCGCGGCCGTTCAGGACGAGCGTCGTCGGGGTCTTGAGGATGCCCAGCCGGCGTACGAGCTCGAGGTGCTTCTCGGCGTCGACCTCGACGTGCGCGACGCCCGGGACCAGCTCGGTCACCTCGGTCAGCACCCTGCGCGTGGCCCGGCACGGGGCGCAGAACGCGCTGGAGAACTGCAGAAGCGTGGCCCGCTCACCGGGGGTCGCGTCCAGCTCGGCGAGCACCGCGTGCAGCGAGTCGTCGGCCTGCACGTCGCGGACCCTCCCCTCGCGCGCCCGGTGGACCAGCCCGAGCGCAGCGGTCAGCACCAGCGCTGCCACGAGGACGACGGCTCCGGTCACGAGAGGTGCAAGCGCGGACCGGGGTCGGGTCTTCCCCGCACGGGTGGTCGCGTACTGGCTGCCCATGACCCCGGCGGCGACAACCCGGGCGGGGAAGCGGCTGGGGGTCCGGTCTTCCCCGCCGGAGTGGTCGCGCGCAGGTCCCCCAGGGGCGTCGCCGCGACCACCCGGGCGGGGAAGCGCGGAGCTGTGGACGCAGCGCCGGCTGGGGACGGCGTACGACCGGCCACCCCGTGTCCCGGCACGCTGCGAGCCATGGACGAACTGCGCGCCGTCGCCGCCGCTCAAGGCGGCCCGTTCTCCCGGGCCCAGGCGCTGGCTCACGGGTTCAGCCCGCGCCGGATCCGCACGTTGCTCGCCGGCCCGTGGACGGCGCTCCGGCGCGGCGTGTACGTGGAAACCGTGCTGCTGGCGACCGATCCCGAGCGTCGGCACGTCGTCCTCGCCGCGGCGGCCCTGCTCGCATCCGGTCGCGACCACGCAGCCAGCCACCGCTCGGCGGCACTGGTGCACGCCCTGCCCGTACTCGGCCGCCCGCCCCGCGTGCCGCAGCTGACGCGCCCGCCGCGATTCTGCGGGGACTCGTCCGACCACCCCGGCCTGCACGTGGCCGCACTCGACGCCGCCGATCTGACGACGGTCGGGGGCGTGTGCGTCACCAGCCCCGCGAGGACGGTGTCGGACGTCGCGCGCACCACGTCCTTCCGCGAGGGGGTCGTCGCCGCCGATGCCGCGCTTCGGGCCGGGCTGGAGGACGACGACCTGCGTGCCGCCGCCGCCCGGTGCTCCAGGTGGCCCGGCGGCCGTACCGCGACGGCCGTGGCCGCCTTCGCGGACGGGCGGACGGAGACGCCGCTCGAGTCGATCACGCGAGTGGCGTACGCGACGCAGGGGCTGCCGCCCCCACAGACGCAGATCGAGCTGTACGACCCCGACGGGCACTTCGTCGCGCTCGTCGACTTCCTGTGGCTGGGGCAGCGGGTGGTCGGCGAGGCCGATGGGATGGGCAAGTACGACGCCCCCGGAGCCGGCAGGCTCGAGAAGCAGCGCGAGCTGCGGATCGAGCGGTGCGGGTTCGCCGTGGTCCGCAACACGTGGGACGACGCCTGGTCGCCCGCCCAGCAGCGGCTGCTCGCAGCGAGGGTGCGTGAGACCTTCGAGCTGGCGGCCAGGCGACCCGTCGTCCCCGGGGTCCGCGTGCGCACTCCCAGCCTGGCCGAGCTGCGGCGGGTCACGGAGGCCTGGCGACGCGCCGCCTGACCGCTTCCCCGCCCGGATGGTCGTTGGCGCGGCTCGTGGGGCGGTACGAGCGACGACCCGCGCGGGGAAGCGGGCGCTACGGGGCGGCCAGCACCGTGTCGCGAGCGCCGGCGCGCACGGCCACGCCGTCGGGCTGCACCTGCACGCCCGACACGCGCAGGCCGTACGGCAGCCGCCCCAGCCGGAAGCGGAAGTCCAGCCGGCCGGCGAGCGCCCGGGTCAGGACGGCGTCGGCGACTCCGTTGCCCACCTCGTACGTCTCGGCCGTCACCACGACCTGGTCGCCCTCGACGGCGATGCGGCTGACGGCGGAGACCGCCAGCTGCTGCCCCAGCACCCGCACCGAGCCGCGTACGCGGACCCGGTCCCCCGCCGGCGAGACGGTCAGCTCGCGACCACGGGCGCGGCGGGCGAGGTCGGCGTACGACAGCAGGACCGTGGCGTCGACGGCGTCCACCGGGACGCTGCCCACGGAGCCGGACAGCGCGTCGGACAGCGGGACGCGTGCGCCCGTCAGCCGGGCGTCCAGCGAGCGCAGCCTGACGTCGCCGGCAAGGACGCCGGTGGCCCGGACGTCGATGCTCCGGTAGCGGCCACCGAGCGCCTGGGTCAGGAACGGGAAGCCGCCGATCGTCACGTCCGGGCGCTCGGAGAGGCCGCCCGAGGTCTGCAGCTGCCCGGCGAGCGCCCGGCCGGCGACCGCCGCCCCCACCCGGTCGACGACGCCGACCAGGACCGGCAGGACCAGCAGGAGAACGAGCACGCGCCTCAGGTCAGCACCAGCCGTGCGGCGAGCAGGGCGACGGGGCCGAGCACGGCGTACGGCAGCAGCAGCGCCGTCGGCCGCAGCGCCGCCACCCGGCGGGCGTCGCGCCAGCCGGACCGCAGCTCGGCGGCACCCAGGTCGACGGCGAGGTCGGCGGTGGCGACGGTCGAGGCGACCACCAGGCCGAGCAGGGCGGCGGACCGCAGCATCAGGTCGCCTTCGACCACGTCGGCGGTCAGCACGGCGGCGGCCACCCCGGCGCCGAGGCCGAGCAGCAGGCCGGGCCAGCCCCGGGTCGAGCCGACCGCCAGCATCGGCCGGGGCGCGAGGCGGTCGCCGATGCGACCGGCCAGCAGGACGGCCGCCACCGCCGCGAGGCTGACCTGCAGGACCTCGTCGCCGCCGTCCACCTGCTGCAGGGCCACGAGGCAGGCCGCACCGACGCCGAACACGACCACCACGAGGGTGTCCGCCAGGGACTCGGTCACCCGGCTGCGGCCCTTGCGGGACAGCTGATGCAGCAGCGACGCGACCAGGCCGACGCCGACGACGCCGGCCAGCCGGTCGACCCGGCCGTCGTCGAGCAGCACGACGGCGTCCGCGGCGATCAGCGTGCCGGTGGCCACGAGGAACGCGCCGCCGGCGGCCGGGGCGTCGAGCAGCGCCAGCGCGCCGAGCACGAGGAAGACCTGGACGGCCAGGACCGCGACCGCCAGCGGCAGGACCCCGAGCATCGCGGCGACGGCGAGGGCGCCGGCCAGGGCGGCCGGCCACAGGCCCTGCACCACCAGCGGCGGGCGGCGGGGCGGGCCGGTCGCGCGGACGATCTGCCGGGGCGGCGGCTCCGGTGCAGGCTCGGACGCGGCGGCGGAGGCGGCGGCCGCCGCGGCTGCCAGGTCGGCCAGGCTGATCGCGACGGTGTGCTCGTCGTCGGCGGGCGGCTGCGCGGCGGCCTGCTCGGCCTCGATGCGCGCGGCCTCCTCGTCGGGCTCGGGCGACGGCCCGGCCTTCGCGCCGCGCTTGCGGCTCCAGTCCCGGGCCGTGGCGTCCTCGCCCATGGCGGCGCGGCCCTGGGGGACGGTGTCCTCCGCCGGCTCGTCGCTCACGGCCGTGATCGTGCCAGAAAGCGGCTGGGCTCCCGTCAGCCCCCGGCGAAGGGCGGCAGCACGTCGACCAGCCCGCCGTCGGCCAGGGCCACGTCCGCGTGGTCGCGGGCGCCGACGGGCGAGCCGTCGACGACGTACGAGCACACGCTCAGCACCGTCCCGAACCGGTCGTCCCGCACCGAGCGCGCCAGCAGCAGCGCCTCGGCCAGGGTGGCGGCGGAGGTCGGCTCCTCCGCGACGCCCGCGGCGGCCCGGGCAGCGGCCCAGTAGCGGATCGTCGTCATGCGCCCATCCTGCCCCGTACGTCCGCACCCGCGCCGCGTACGCCGATGCCCGGAGGCAGACGCGACGGCGGACTCCTGCGTTGCGCTGGGCTATCCTCCGTGTCAGGTCCACGAGGCAACGGCGCCTCTCCCCACGGACCCGGCAGCGCCGGGTCTCGAACGAGGAGCCGCCCGATGGCCACTCTGCTCCTGCTCACCAACGCGATGACGCCGTCCGCAGAGGTGCTCCCCGCGCTCGCGCTGCTCGGCCACACGATCCGGGTCGCGCCGCTCGAGGTCTCCGCGCTGCTGTCGACGCCGCAGCACGACGCGGTCCTGGTCGACGCCCGCCGCGACCTGGCCGGCGCCCGCTCGCTGTGCCGCCTGCTGCGCACCACGGGGGTGGCCGCGCCGATGTTCGTCGTCCTCACCGAGGGCGGGCTCGTCGCGCTGACCGCGGAGTGGGGCGTCGACGACGTGCTGCTGGACACCGCCGGCCCGGCCGAGGTGGAGGCCCGCCTGCGGCTGTCGCTCGGCCGCAAGGAGGAGACCGCCCCGGCGGCCGACCCGGGGGTCGTACGCGCCGGCGAGCTGACCATCGACGAGGGCACCTACACCTGCCGCCTGCGCGGCCGGGTCCTGGACCTGACGTTCAAGGAGTTCGAGCTGCTCAAGTACCTCGCCCAGCACCCGGGTCGCGTCTTCACGCGCGCCCAGCTGCTGCAGGAGGTCTGGGGCTACGACTACTTCGGCGCCACCCGCACCGTGGACGTCCCCGTGCGGCGCCTGCGCGCCAAGCTCGGCGCCGAGCACGAGCAGCTCATCGGCACGGTGCGGCACGTCGGCTACAAGTTCGTCACGCCGCCGATCTCGGCGCTGGTGGACGGCGAGCCCGCGCTCGTCTGACCCGTCGACTCGGCTCAGTCCAGGTCGAAGACCCGGCGCAAACCGGTCAGCGACAGCAGCCGCAGCACCCGCGGCGAGCAGCCGCGCAGGGTGAGGACGCCGCCGCCGCGGGCGATCCGCCGGTGCGCCTCGAGCAGCATCGCCAGCGCAGAGGCGTCCACGAACGTGCACTGCGACAGGTCGACGACCAGCTGCGCGGGATGCGCGGCGAGGGCGTCCTCGATCCGCTCGCGCACCCGGCCGGTGCTCCGCAGGTCGAGCTCGCCGCTCACGTCGACGACGTGGACGGCGGGTGTGCTGAGCACGGTCACGGCAGGCTCCAAGGGCGAGGGGTCGCCTAGACCGTCCCCGAGGAGCGTGGCGCTCCGGACGCCGTACGACGACGTTCCGATGACGACCCGATCCGGACGAACAGGTCGTCACCGGACCGTCATGCGACGGCCGGGGTCCTGTCGCACCCTGCGGACACCATCTCTCCCGTGTTCCTCCTCTCGCTCGACGCGCCGGCTGCCGGCGCCGCCCGGCTCCGCCTGTCCGGTCACCTCGACGACGCCGCCGCACGCGACGTCCTGCACGCCGCGGCGGACGTCGTCCGGTGCGGCTGCCTGCGGCTGGTGCTCGACCTCGACGAGGTCACGTCCTTCGACCCGTCGGCGACGTACGCCGTCACGGGGTGCACCCGCCTCGCCCGCTGGCTGCCCGACGGCGTCGAGGTCGTGGCGGGCACGGCGGCCGGGCGGGAGCTGGCGGACACCGCCGGGATCGCCGAGCGCCTGACAGCATGACCGCATGCCACGCCTGCTGATCGTCGAGGACGACGACCGGATCCGCCTGTCCCTGCGCCTCGCCCTCGAGGACGAGGGCTACACCGTCACGGACGTGCCCACCGCCGAGGAGGGCCTGGCTGCGCACCAGGCGCACCCCGCGGACGTCGTGCTCGTGGACCTGATGCTGCCGG
>JBKJQM010000413.1:0-8196 GCA_046594005.1 Mycobacteriales bacterium | reverse complement strand
AGGTCCATCACAGGGCGCGATCAGCCAGCGCCATCTCCTCGACGTCGAGCTGCTGCTGCAGGACGCGCAGGACCTCGTCGTCGATGTCGCGCTCGCCGTACAGGCGCAGGAGCTCGGCGCGCTCGGTGTCCAGCAGGCGGCGGCGGACCTGTCCCGCGCTCACCGCGTCCGCCAGGGCGCTGCGGTCGCCGGGGACTGCGCCGTCGTCGTACTCGTCCTCGCCCGGGCAGCCGCCGAGGACGGCGTGCGCGTGCCGCACCCGTTCCTCGAGGTGGTGGCGCATCTCGTCCGCAACGCCTTCCGGCACCTCGTCGGCGAAGCGCTCGAGCTCCTGCAGAGCGACGCGGGCGACGTGGTGGTCGGCCGTGGCGACGTCCCGCTCGGTGCGCTCGGGTGCTCCGGCGTCGTCGAGGTCGAGGCGGCGCACCAGCCACGGCAGCGACAGCCCCTGCACGAGCAGCGTCGTCAGGATGACGCAGAAGGTGACGAACAGGATCAGCTCGCGCCCGGGCATGTCGGGGGGCAGAGCGAACGCCGCGGCGAGAGAGACGACGCCGCGCATGCCGGCCCAGCCGATGAGGAACGGGTAGCGCCACGGCGGCGCCGGGTCGCGCCGGCGCACGCCCGCGGACAGCCAGCGGGGCAGGTAGGTCGCCGGGAAGATGTAGACCAGACGCACCAGGACGACCGTGGCCGTCACGGCCGCCGCCGTGCGCAGGGCCAAACCGCTGTCGTCGCCGAGGGCCTCGAGGACCTGGGGCAGCTGCAGGCCGATGAGGGCGAAGACGAGACCTTCGAGCAGGAAGGTCACCATGCCCCACAGGGCCTGCCCCTGCAGTCGGGCGCCGGAGGTGAGCAGCACGGGGGCCCGTCGCCCGAGGTACAGGCCGGCGACCACGACGGCCAGCACCCCGCTGGCGCCCGCCTCCTCGGCCGGCAGGAAGGCGGCGAACGGCGTGAGGAGCGACAGCGCGTTCTCCAGGAGCGGGTCGTGCAGGCGGCGGCGCAGCGCCGCGAGGGCGACGGCCAGGGCGAGGCCGATGGCGACGCCGCCGACCGCCGCGACGGCGAAGTCCGACAGCGCCCCGCCGACCGTCGTGCCGCCGACGAGCGCGGCGCTGACGGCGAGGCGGTACGAGACGAGGGCGGTGGCGTCGTTGAGCAGGCTCTCGCCCTCGAGGATGACGAGCACCCGGCGGGGCAGCGCGAGGCGACGGGCCACGGCCGTCGCGGCGACCGCGTCGGGGGGCGCCACGATGGCACCGAGAGCGAGCGCGGCGGCGAGCGGCAGCGCAGGCGCGACGAGGGCGGCGACGAGGCCGACGGCCGCGGTGGTGACCAGCACCAGCCCGACCGACAGCAGCGCGATGGGGCGCAGGTTGTCACCGAAGTCGGCGTAGGCGGTCGAGAGCGCGGCCGCGTACAGCAGCGGCGGGAGGACGAGGACGAGCACGAGGTGCGGGTCGAGCTCGATCACCGGGATGCCGGGCACGAACGACGCCGCGAGCCCGGCGACGACGAGGACGAAGGGCGCCGGGATGCCCGTACGGCGGGCGAGCCCGGACAGGGCCGTCACTCCGGCCAGCAGGACGAGCAGGACCTCGAGCGACATGGGCCCATCTTCGCTGGCCCCGCGCGTCGGACGCGTCCCGCCGGCAGGTCGGCCCGACAGCTCTCAGGCGAGCAGCTCCACGTTCACGACCTGTCGGCAGGCAGAGCGGCAAGCGCGCGCGCGACCGAACGCGGGTGCCACCGCAGGCCGGCGGAGGTGCGCAGCCCCTCGGCGTTCAGCGCGGCCGCGACCGTGTGCAGGCTCATGCCCCGGGCCGTGAGCTCCGCGATCCGGGTCCGCATCGCGGGCTCGTCCTCGGCCGGCGCGCGCCGCGTCCTGTCCAGTGGCGCCTCCGGGACCGCCACGGGGGCGCGTTCGGCGAGGCGCCGTGCGGCGTCCGCCAGCTCGGCGGCCGGCATCGGTCGTGCGTACAGGAAGCCCTGCACCAGCTCGCACCCCATGTCGCGCAGGGCGCGGAGCTGGTCCCGGGTCTCGACACCCTCCGCGATGACCCACAGGTCCAGGTCGCGCGCGAGCCTGATGAGGCTCGCGACGATGGCCAGGTCGTCGCTGTTGGTGAGCATGTCCTGCACGAAGGACCGGTCGATCTTGAGCCCGTCGACCGGGTAGCGCCGGATGTAGGTCATGCTCGAGTACCCGGTGCCGAAGTCGTCGACGGCCAGCTGCACCCCGAGCGCCTTGACGGCCCGCATCGACGCCAGCGCCATGTCGGTGTCGTCGATCATCGTCGTCTCGGTGACCTCGACGATCAGGGACGCGGCGGGGAACCCGCTCATGGCCAGCGCGCCGGCGATGACGTCCTCGGTCCGCGGGTCGTTGAGCTGCTTGGCCGACAGGTTCACCGTGACGGCCAGGTGCAGGCCGGCGTCGTGCAGCTCCCGTCCCTGGCGGCAGGCCTCCTCGATGACACGGGCGCCGATCGGCATGATGAGGTCGGTGCTCTCCGCGACGCCGATGAAGTCGCCGGGCAGGAGCAGGCCGCGCTCGGGGTGCTGCCAGCGGACCAGCGCCTCGACGGCGTGGATGCCGCCGACGTCCGGCGCGACGATCGGCTGGAAGTGCAGGACGAACTGGTCCTGCTCCACGGCGACCGTGAGCTCCCGGTAGAGCTGCGCGCGGGAGCGAGACCGGCTCCTGAGGTCGTCGGTGTAGAGCTCGACGCGGCCGCGTCCGCGCTCCTTCGCCTCGTGCATGGCGTCGTCGACTGCCTGCAGCAGGTCGTCGGCGCTGTCACCGGCGCCAGGTCGGCTCACGACGAGACCGACGCTCGCGGCCACGTCGACGACGTCGTTCCCCAGCTGGATCCGGTGGCGCACCGCGTCCTGGAGCCGGTCGGCGGTGGCGGTGACCTCGTCGTCACGGACGTCGGCGACCACGACGAACTCGTCACCGCCGTGCCGCGACACCAGGTCGTCGGGCTGGACGGCAGCGGTGAGCTCGGCGGCGATCCGCACCAGCACGCCGTCGCCGGCCGTGTGCCCGAGGGTGTCGTTGATGAGCTTGAAGCGGTCGAGGCCGAGGAAGAAGACAGCAACGGCTCTGCCGGGCCGGAGGGAGCGCAGGCGCCGGTCGAGCTCCTGCACCAGCAGCCGGCGGTTGATCAGCCCGGTCAGCGGGTCGTGCCCCGCGGCGTGGTCCAGCTGGTCGTGCGCCTGGCGCAGCGCCGTGACGTCGACGTGGGTGACCACGGCAGCGCCGCGGCCGATCGCCGGGGTCGCACGCAGGCTGAACCAGCGCCGCCCGCTCGGGGAGTCGCACGGGTACTCAAGCTCCACGCGGCCCGAGCCGGTGGAGATCAAGCGCCGGAGGTCCCCCTGCAGCGTCACCGCTGCCGGCTCGCCGGAGCGCCCGCACATGCTCAGGTAGTTCACGCCGACGCCACAGGCAGCCGGATCCCCGCCGTTGTCGAGCGAGAACAGCGTCCAGGCGGCGTTGACGGCGACGATCACGCCGTCGGTGTCCAGGGCGCAGGTAGGCGCCTCGATCGCGTCCAGGACGCTCTGCGCCCACCGCTCGCTGCGCTGGGCCTCTCGTTCGGCGTGCGCACGCGACACGGCGTAGCGCAGGGAGCGCCCCAGCAGGTCGGCCGTGAAGCGGCCCTTGACCAGGTAGTCCTGCGCGCCCGCGGCGAGCGCGCGGTGCGCCATCCGCTCCTCGGCCAGACCGGTCAGGACGACCACCGTCAGGACGTGCGGGGCGGCGAGCCGCAGGGCGTGTAGGGCCGACAGCCCCTCGGCGTCCGGCAGCGACAGGTCGACCAGCGCCACGTCGAAGCCGTCCTGGCGCACGGCCACCAGCGCCTCGTCGAGACGGGACACGTGGCAGACCACGGTGTCCGGCGAGACCTCGTCGAGCATCTCGAGGGCCAGCTCGGCATCGGCCGCGGAGTCCTCGACCAGCAGCACGCGCAGGCTGCCGGTGCCGTCCGGGGACGCGCACGCGGCTGTGGTCATGCAGGAAGCGTCGACCGCGGGACGGCGCTCACGAGTCCGACGCCGCTTTCTCGTCAGAAGGGATGACCTCGACAGCCCCTCAAGTGATCAGGTGCACCTGACCTGTCGCAGCGCCGTCAGCCTCGCGGCGTCGCCGAGCTGCACAGCGGCCCGGGCAGGAAGCCGTTCCCGGCGCCGCGCGCAGGAGATCCTGAGGGCGGCGTCGAAGGGTCCGGGCGTGCCTCGACTTCCGGTCCGCCACCGCGTCCTCCTGCTCGCCGCTGCCGTCGCGCTGGGTGCCGCTGTGCCCGCGCTGGCGTCGGCCCCTGTCGCGGCCTCGCCCACCGGCGCAGGCGCGGGGTACGCCGGCACGCACTTCGGGGACGGCAACGTCCCTGCCGGGTGCATCGTCGACCGCGACGAGGCGAACCCGGACAACTCCTGCTTCCACATGAAGGTCGGTCTGAACGCCCTCGACTCCCCCGACGTCGACGTCGCGGTGCTGGTGCCGGTCTCGCCGACGGCCGAGCGCGACATGCGCGTGATGCGCCAGGCGGTGGAGATGTGGGGCGGCGGGATCGACCAGCTCGCGACGCAGATGGGCCTCGACTGGCTGGCCAAGGGCGTCAACGTCAACGTCACGACCAAGCTCGTGCCCGTCGACCCCGCGGGAGTCCCGACTCAGGCGCTCCGGCTGGTCGACCCGGAGATCGTGGTCCTCGCCACCAACCCGGTCGGCGGCATCGGCATCGGCATCGACCCGGTGGCCTTCGCCGGCGAGCTCGGCCTCACCGGCGACAGCGGCGTCGCGTGCGGGTCGATCGCGAAGCCGTTCGACATGGCCTCGTGGCAGGCCCGCCCCGGCTTCGACAGCCACGAGGGGGAGCCCGGTGGCACCTACGTCCAGAACTGCGCCGCGGCCGACGGAGCCGCTGGGCCCGAGGGGCCCGGTGGGCAGGTCTGCTTCTCGGTCAACGGCGCCGTGGACCCGGTCCCCGGCACGACCGACTTCTTCTCGCTGTACGACCTGGTGGCGCACGAGACGGGTCACTGCCTGACCCTCGGCCACGTGGGTGACGGCGCAGACGGGCCGTGGGGCCCCACGCCGACGAACGACATCATGGCCTACAGCTCCGACCCGGTGGACGTCGCGAAGTGCGTCTCCACGCTCGACGTCGAGGGCTTCGCCCTGCGCATGAGCAGCTTCCTCGACGTCAACGGCGACCGGAAGGTCGACGCCAGGGACGTGCTCGTCCCGAACGACGAGGCGGGCGACGCGCGCAGCTCCTTCCAGGTACAGAACCCGAAGGACCACTGGTACGCGTCGTCCACCGGCCGGCCGGAGGACTGCCCGCAGCCGGACTGGGGCGCCGTCCCGCTGGCGGAGGAGACCGACTGGCAGCCCGACACCGTCACGACCACCACGCCCCGGCTGAGCCTCGGCTCGGCGCAGGCGCAGGCCGGTCGGGTGAGCTGGCGGGCCACCGCCGCCCGCGTCTCGCGGCAGCCCGCGCCGACCCGGCGCAGCGCCGCCGTCTCGGACGCCACCGGTGACGGCTCGCTGCCGATGACCGACATCACGGGTCTGACCGCCTCGGTCACCCCGAGCGCGGTGAAGGCCACCATCACCCTGGACCAGCTCTGGCCGACCACCGACGGCGGCCGCGTCACCGGCTACGGCCTCTACGTCGGCGGACGCAAGTTCGACTCGTTCGTCACCACGCAGGGTGCCAGCAGCGAGGTCCAGACCATCGACTCCGGCGCGCGCCACGTGATGCCTGCGGGCACCTCGACGTGGGACACCGCGGCCGGCACCGTCTCCTTCACCATCCCGCGCAGCTACCTGGCGAGCCAGCGCATCTCCGCGCCGTACGGGGTCTTCGCCGAGACCGGCGTGCACATCCGCACCAAGGACTGGGTGACCTCGCTGGACCGCGCGCCGGCGACCGGGGCCCTCCGACTCGCTGCGCCGGCGATGACCGGCGCGGTCAAGGACGCGCCGATGGCCACCACCGCGACCACCCGCACCGTCCGGCTCCAGCACGAGGGTGGCAACTCCTTCACCCCCGGCGACACCTCCACGACAGGCATCCCGCTGGTGCCGGCGGCGGGCAACGACCACCACGTCGCACTGCCGATCGCGCAGCAGGCGACCGCCGCCGTGACCCTCGCCTGGGACGACCCCTCGTCCGCGCTCGGCCTCGTCGTGAAGGGCGGCTCCGGCCAGGTGGTCACGACCGGCCGCGGCTCGGTCACCGTCACGGTGCCGTGGGCCCACCGGGACCTCGACGTCCAGGTGATCCCGTCGCAGGTGCTCTCGTCATCGGTCGCCTACACGCTGACCGCGAAGCTCACCACCCTCACCGCGAACGCCGACGGCGACGGGGTCCCGGACGTCGCCGATGCGTGCAAGAAGGCGAAGGGGCCGGTCGCCTCGGCCGGCTGCCCCGACACCGACCGCGACGGCATCCTCGACACGAAGGACCGGTGCCCGAAGGTCGCCGGCCTCGGCACGGACGGGTGCGCGACCGCCGCTGACGAGAAGGTCGTCGCACTCCTCGACGGCACGAGGGTGAGCAGCACGTCCGTGATGACCCGCCACGGCAGTTACGACGTCAGCGGATCCGCGCCGGCGAGCAGGGGGACGCACACGCTGGAGCTGGTCTGGTACTCCGGCAGCAAGGTCGTCAAGAAGGTCAGCCGGAGCGTCACCGTCGGCTGACCCCCGGACGTCTCTGCCACGCCGTCCCGGCGCTGGCGCGGACCGTCAACGCTGTGGAGCGGTGGCACCTGGAGCGTCGTCGAGGGGAGCTCGTGCAGCCCTGACGCGGCGTTGCACGAGGTGCAGAGCGGGTCTACGTTCCGGCCACCGGTCCGCACCGGCGGATCGCGAACGCCCGGGGGGGCCGATCCATGAGAAGGATGCTGCGCAGGACCGCGACAGCGGCGGTAGGGACGATGGTGGTGCTCGGCACGACGGCGAGCCCCGGCTCGGCTGCGACGACCGAGCACGTCGTGCACAGCGGAACGCAGAGCACCGCATCAGATCCCGAGTGGCCGTGCGAGTTCGACGTCCAGGTCATCGAGGACTGGCGCGAGACGGTGACGGTGGTGGCGAAGCGCGGCGGGGAGATCCCGTACTTCCACGTCAGGTCGGTGGGGTCCATCACCTTCGCAGCCAACGGTCACACGTACACGGACCGCTTCGCCGTCAACGACAAGGACCAGCGGATCACCGTCGCCGGCTCCGAGCTGCTGATCGACGGGGCGGCCGCTGGGCGCGAGGACTGGTACGTCGACGGCACGCGGGTCTTCCACAACCCGGGAGCGCTGAGGTACTCCTTCCGGGTGCTGCACAACGGGACCCTGTCCAACCCCGACGACGACACGTTCGTGAAGGACTCGTTCACCATCACCAAGCCCAGCACGGGCGTCAACGACGGACCCACGCAGGGGTTCTGCGAGGACCTCGTCGAGTTCCTCGACCTGGGCTAGGGACCGGTCGCCGCCAGCAGACGCGCGGCGATCGTCGACAGCTCGCGGACCTGCTCCGGCGACAGGTGGTCGAACACCCGCTTGCGCACCTCCGCGACGTGCCCGGGGGCGGCGGCCGCCAGCGCGGCCGCGCCCTCGTCGGTGAGCACCGCGACCTGACCGCGGCGGTCGGCGGTGCTCTGCCGGCGCTGCACCCAGCCGCGGTCCTCCAGGCGAGCCACCGCGTGCGACAGCCGGCTGACCGACATGCCGGTCGCGCGGGCCAGCTCGCTCATGCGGACCGAGCCCTCGGGGGCAGCCGAGAGGATGGCGAGCACCTGGTAGTAGACGTGCGAGATGCCTGCCTCGTCGCGCAGCTGGGTGTCCAGCGCGTTCGGCAGCAGGGTGAGCAGCCGGACCAGCGGCAGCCAGGCCGCCATCTCCTGCTCGCTCAGCCATCTCGACTGGGCGAGCGGCGACTCGGTCATCGGGCGTGCGGTGCCTGCTGCACCGACGCGTCGCCGGTCCAGGTGACGACCAGCTCGTTCCGAGCGCCGAAGCGCTCGAGGTGGCTGCCGAGCACCCACTGCACGCGCCCCAGCGCCTCGGCGTCCGGCGCGGTCGCCAACAGGGTCAGGACTCCCTCGCCGACGACGACAGTCCCTGTCCCGCCGGCGATCTCGGCAGTGGAGCGGTCGCCCTCGGTCACGAACTCGA
>JBKJQM010000309.1:0-7774 GCA_046594005.1 Mycobacteriales bacterium | reverse complement strand
CGACGCCGAGCTGCGCTACGCGCTGCCGGGCGTACGGGTTGCCGACCCCAAGGCCTGCCAGTGCGGTGAGGTGCTCAAGGGCGTGCTCAAGCCCTGGGAGTGCAAGGTCTTCGGCACCGCCTGCACGCCGGAGACGCCGATCGGCACGTGCATGGTCAGCTCGGAGGGTGCCTGCGCGGCCTACTACAACTACGGCCAGTACGCGAAGCAGCGGCTGACCCTCGAGGTCCTGCAGTGACCACGGTGCGCGGCCAGGTCGGTCCGGACGTCACCGAGGACCAGGTCGGCGAGCGGATCGAGCAGATGCGGCGGCGACCGCAGAGGTTCCGCGACGAGCGGATCACGATGGCGCACGGCGCGGGCGGCAAGGCCAGCCGTGCGCTGGTCGAGGGCCTGGTCGTGCCGCTGCTGGCGAACCCCGCGCTGGAGCTGCTGTCCGACGCCGGGCTGCTGGTGGCCGGGCCGAGCCGACTCGCGATGACGACCGACGCCTACGTCGTACGCCCCCTGCGCTTCCCTGGTGGCTCCATCGGCGAGCTCGCCGTCAACGGCACCGTCAACGACCTGGCCGTCTCCGGTGCCCGGCCCCTCGCCCTCTCGGCGGCGTTGGTCCTCGAGGAGGGCCTGACCGCGCAGGTCCTGACCGCCGAAGTCGAGGCGATGGGGGCGGCCGCACGCGCTGCTGGTGTCGACGTCGTCACCGGCGACACCAAGGTCGTCGAGCGCGGCAAGTGCGACGGCATGTACATCGTGACCACGGGCGTCGGACTGGTCGCCGACGGCGTCGAGCTGTCGCCCCGGCGGGTCCGACCGGGTGACAAGGTCTTGGTCTCCGGGACCATCGGGGACCACGGCATCGCCATCCTCCTGGCACGAGGCGACCTCGACATCGAGGCCGACGTCCGTAGCGACACGCAATCCCTCTGGCCGCTGGCCGCCGGGCTGATCGAGGCGTGCGGGGAGGGCCTGCACTGCATGCGCGACGCCACCCGCGGCGGCGTGGCCACGGTGCTCAACGAGATCGCGCTCGCCGCGGAGGTTGGCATCGTGCTCGAGGAGAGCCGGGTCCCGGTGCGCCCCGAGGTCGTCGGAGCGGGTGAGATCCTCGGCATCGACCCCTTGTACGTGGCGAACGAGGGCAAGCTGGTCGCCTTCGTCGCTCCGGAGCGGGCCGATTCAGCCCTGTCGGCGATGCGCGCACTGCCGGCCGGCGTCGACGCGGCGATCGTGGGAGAGGTGCGCGAGGAGCCACCGGGCCGGGTCCTCGGCCGGACGACTTTCGGCGGGCACCGGCTGATAGACATGCTCGTCGGCGACCCGCTGCCCCGCATCTGCTGAGAGCGGGCCCGCGCCCGGTGGAGGCGCGTCCGTTCCACCGGAACACCGTGAGAGCCCAGCGCGCCCACTGTGAACCCCGAGGCGGTTGACACAAGTCCACAACGGGCCGCCCTCAGGCCTGCCTCAGGTGCGGGCCGCCGGATCCCCGCTCGGTACCGCGCCGGCTCCGGTGGTGGGCTCGGCGAGGGTCTGCTGGTCGCGGACTGCGGTCTCGATCCGCTTGCCGAGGTGAGCGTCGATGTTGGTCCAGTAGTCGAAGGCCCGGACGAGGACGTCCTCGCTCACCCCGTTGAGCAGGTGCCCGGTGACGTTGCCGACCAGCCGGTCGCGCGCGTCGTCGTCCATCACGTCGCGGACGAGCGTGCCCGCCTGGCCCCAGTCGTCGTCGTCACGGTGCAGGACGTACGGCGCATGCACCATGGCGCCACCGGCGCTCCAGCCTGCTCCGTCGTCGTACGTCGCCGCATCCGCCACCGGTCCGCCGTAGGAGTTCGGCGCGTAGACCGGTGTCTGCGGCGCGTTCCAGGCGTAGCGCATCGACCCCTCCTTGGAGTACGAGGCCACGGGCGCGAGGGGCTGGTTGACCGGCAGCTGCGCGTAGTTGGTGCCGATGCGGTACCGGTGGGCATCGGCGTAGGAGAACATCCGGCCGAGCAGCATCTTGTCCGGGCTCACGCCGATCCCGGGCACCAGGTTCGACGGCTCGAAACTGCTCTGCTCGATCTGCGCGAAGTAGTTGTCCGGGTTGCGGTCCAGCGTCATCGTCCCGACTTCGACGAGCGGGTAGTCCTTCTGGCTCCACACCTTCGTCACGTCGAAGGGGTTCCAGCGGTAGTCCGCGGCGTCGGCCTCGGGCATCAGCTGCACCGACATCGTCCAGCTCGGGAAGTCCCCGGCCTTGATCGCGGCGAACAGGTCCTGCCGGTGGTCGTCAGGGCTCGCCCCGGCCAGGGTGTCGCCCTCGTCCTGGGTGAGGAACTCGACCCCCTGGTCGGTGCGGAAGTGGAACTTCACCCACGTCCGCTCACCAGCCGCGTTGATGAGCTGGAACGTGTGGCTGCCGTAGCCGTGCATGTGCCGGTAGGACTTCGGGATGCCGCGGTCGCCCATGAGCACGGCCACCTGGTGGGCCGACTCCGGCGACAGCGTCCAGAAGTCCCACTGCATGTCGTTGTCACGCAGCCCCGAGTCGGGCATCCGCTTCTGCGAGCGGATGAAGTCCTGGAACTTCATCGGGTCCCGCACGAAGAACACCGGGGTGTTGTTGCCGACGAGGTCGTGGTTGCCCTGCTGGGTGTAGAACTTCAGCGAGAAGCCGCGCGGGTCCCGCCACGTGTCGGGCGTGCCCTGCTCACCGGCCACGGTGGAGAACCGCGCGAGCATCGGCGTACGCCGACCCGGCTGGAGGAAGTCGGCCTTCGTGAAGGCGCTGATGTCGCCCGTGATCTCGAGCGACCCGAACGCGCCGGCGCCCTTCGCGTGCACCACCCGCTCCGGCACCCGCTCCCGGTTGAACTGCGCCATCTTCTCGATGAGGTAGTGGTCGTGCAGCAGGATGCCTCCTTCGGCGCCCTGGGTCAGCGAGTGCTCGTCACTTGCCACCGGCACACCGGCGTTGGTGGTGGTCGGACCGGCGGGCTCGATCTGGGTCATGACGCTCCTCGCGGCGGGGGTGATGTGGCTCACCTACCCAGCCACTCACACCTCAGCCCAGTGCTGCCCACACGCTGACAACGTCCGGACGACCGCAACGGTCGCGGGCGCCGCCCGGCAGGACGCTCGCCCTCGATCTCCTGTCATGCCGCCCGTCACGCCGATGCGTAGACCTCGCGTCGGCTCGATCGAACGAGCTCCGCCGCCACGCCAGGTCGTGGCGGGCACCGTTCGACGTTCGTGGTGCACGTCCGCGGACCGATGACCTCACCGCAGGTGGTATCGCGCACCTCCTGTGCGAGGCTGGCGCCATCGGCGCGGTGCGACAGGACCAGTGGCGACGTGTCGGTCAACCAGCGGCCCGCAGCTGTTCGCGGCGACCGGCCCTGGCGCGACCAGCGGTGAGTTCTACAGCCCCGAAGGCTTTCTGGAGACTGGCGGGAACCCCACCCGCGTCCAGGCCGTCAACACGGTCAGGATCCGACGCGTGCGCGGCTCTGGTCGCTTCCTGAGGACCACAAGGGTGTGCACTACCTGCCGGCCGCGTGACCCCGCTCCCGCGAGACGAGGACTCGAGGCGGACGGGTCAGGACTCCCCGCGGGCGGGGTAGTCCTTCTCGCGTACGAACTCGAGGGCCGTGAGCAGGTCGTCGAGGCGGGGCCGGGCGAACGGGGTGGACTGCACGTGCGCGGAGTACAAGGTCGCGTCGGGACGCACGAGGAAGAGCCCTGGCTCGCTGAACATCGGCGGCTCGGCGTCGGTCAGGCCCGCGCTGACGTAGAGCCCCCAAGCGCGCATCGCCGCCTCGTCCATCTCGTACGCGACCCGCAGGTGGTCGAGCTCCCACTCCCGCACGGCCTTCTCGGCGCGCTCCTGCGCGTCGCCGCTGACCGCCACGACCTCGTCGACGCCGACGTCACGCAGCTCGCCGAGCCGGGCGTCTAGCTCGAAGAGCTGCTTCTTGCACTGCGGGCAGTGCACCCCGCGGTAGACCACGACCAGCGTGAACTGCGTCGGCCGGCACGCGGTCAGGTCGAAGCGGCCACCGCCGACGAGCGGCAGGTCGAGCGCAGGGGCGGGCTGGCGGGGAAGGGGCGAGGGCATGGCGTCTCCTGGAGGTTGCCGTCTTCCCGGGTCTCACCGGGGGGTGCGCGGTGAAACGCCCGGGCGCCCCGGGAGCGACGCGGGGGCAGCACGCCCCAGGTACATGCCCGCGCCCACGAGAGCGGCGGCCACGAGCAGCCGGGCCGACAGCGGCTCGCCGAGCAGTGCGACCGCACCCACCGTGGTCAGCACGGGGATCACCAGCTGCACCAGGCCGGCCTGCGCCCCGGTGAGGGCGCGCTGGCAGGCGTACCAGGCGACGTAGGCGAATGCAGTGGTACCGGCTCCCATGACGATGGCCCAGGCGACGCCCTCGGTCGTCACGCGCAGGCTCGTCGCCAGGCCCGCACCGGCCGGCAGCAGCATCACGACCGCGAGCAGGGTGAAGTGCCCGGTCGTGGCGGTACGCGGGTCGTCGGCTGTGCGACCCGCCGCGGTGTAGAGGCCCCAGGCGACCCCGGTCGCCAAGAGGAGCCCCACGCCGAGCGGGGTCACCGTGTCGATCGAGGCCGTTGCCAGGACGGCGATGCCGGCCAGTGCGATCCCGGCGCCGGCCAGCCGGCGGGCAGGCAACTGCGTCCCGCGTCGGCGGTCGTCGAGGACCAGGGTCAGCAGCACGGCTGCGTAGAAGACGAAAGTGCCTGCGGCGGCTCCGATGTGCTGGTAGCCGTAGGAGATGCAGACCGCGTAGATGCCGAGCCACAACGCGGGTGTGACATTGCCCCTGCCTATCCGGACGCGCTCGCGCCGGACGACGCTCAGCACGATCAGGGCGGCTGCTCCGGCCACGAACCGGATCGCGGTCAGCAGTCCGGCGTCGAGCAGGTCGTCGCGCACGACGTAACGGGTGATCAGGGAGTTGGCCGCGAAGGACACCAGGACGAAGGGGAGCAGGAGCGAGAGCCCCGGCGTACGCCCTGCCTCGCCCATGGGCTCTGTTCTACCGCTTGCTGAGGCCCGACGGAGCTCGTACGCGCCCCCGGGCGGCGATCGGCGCGGCGTACGCGCAGCTCTGCTCATCGCCTCGTAGCCCGGCCAGTTCACCGAGAGATCCACTAGGTAGCCGCCCGAGTACGAAGGACGGCCGATCACCGCTTCCGGAGGACCACATGCATGGCCGGGCAGGCGTACTCCCGGCGCCCGCGGCAAAGGGGACGCCGTGTGACCCAGTTGGAGCGGGAGGCGCCCGGACCGGGCGCGAGCGTCAGCCTCAACGGATGTTGAGGACCCCATCGTCTCCGGGCGGTCGGCCTTCGGCGAGGTCGAGCAGTCGGTCAACAGCGTGCGCCAGCGGCTCCGTACGCCGGGTCACGAGCAGGTCGACGTCCAGCACCCCGGAGGTGACCGTCGGTCCGAACGGCGACCAGAAGACGCCATCTACGGTCACGGTGAGCTCGGGAGGCAGGTCGGTATTCCGGGCCGGCACGCCCATCTCCCCTGTGCTGGCGCGGCCCCGACGCACGACCGGCCGCACGATGTGGTGCTCGTCGGACACCCCGAGGCTGCGGTGCAGGTCGCACAGCCGGGCCAGCTCGCTCGCGTCCTCCTCCAGCAGGGTCGTCGCGATCCGCACCTCGTGTCCGCGCTCGACCAGTCGCGGGATGGCCTGGACGACCTTGCGGAAGTTGTCCGGCGCGCGAAGAAGGTCGTTGTCGTCGGCGTCCGGCCTGTCCAGGCTGATCTGCAGGGCGACCGGCAGGTCGGCCAGCGCAGCGATCCGGTCCAGCAGCCGCTGGGTGAACAGCGTCCCGTTCGTCAGCACCAGCACCGGGAGGTAGCCCGCCAGCTCCTGCAGCAGATGCGGGAGGTCCGCGCGCAGGAAGGGCTCACCGCCGGTCACGCCGATGCCGGTGAAGCCGAGGAGCCGGGCTTGCTCCGCAAGGTGCAGCATCCGCGCACCGGCCAACTCGCGGCGTGGGACGCGCGGAGCGGACTCCGTGAGGCAGTAGGCGCAGGCGAGGTTGCAGTGGTAGTTGCTGTACAGCCACATGCGCCCGGACACGGTGTCGGCTGCGACCGCGCCGGACAGTCGAGTCATCGTGGCGGCGCTCACCCGGACAGACCCTCGCCGGCCAGTCGGGACAGCGTCCCCGGCGCGGTCGGCAGGGCCAGAGACGTCGCGTACCGGTTGAGCATCAGTGTGGCGGTGGCGCAGATGGTCAGCTCCACCACCGCGCCGTCGTCGACGTGGGCTGCGAGCAGCGCACGGGCGGCCACCAGCTCCAGCTCGCTGCCGGCGTGCACCGCGTCGGACCACCCGATGACCGCCAGGTCGGCGGGGTCGTCGAACGCCGGAGTGAGCGGGAGCTCGCCGCGCAGGCTGCGCACCTGGTCGAGGGTCAGCCCGCTGTCCAGCGCCACCACGGTGTGCGCCGACGTGCAGTAGCGGCAGCCGGCCAGGGCCGACACCCGCAGGATGACGATCTCCTTGGTACGGGTCGGCAGCCACGAGCCGCCCAGGGCAGCGCCGATGAAGGACAGCGCCGCCGGCAGCAGGTCCGGCAGGTGAGCGAGGGACGACGCGATGGGGCCGGGATCGCCGTCGGCGAAGTACGCGCGCGTGGCGAGCGGTGCCGAAGCGGCGTCGAGCAGCCGGACCCGGGCAGTCGGCTGGACAGTCGACAGAGCTGTCAGGACGGCCACCGTCCGCGCAGCCGGGCCTGCACAGCTCGCGTCCCGTCGAGGCCCCACACCCGACCTGACGGCAGCCAGACCAGCAGGAGCAGCGGCACGACCTCGAGCGGCTGCTCGAACAGCCACCTGTCGTTGCTGAGGTAGAGCGCGACCAGGAAGCCCACCTGCAGCAGCCCGAGCAGAGCACCGAGGCGGCTCAGCAGACCCAGGACGAGCAGCAGCCCGATGCCGAGCTCGGCAGCGGTGAACACCCACTGCCAGAAGCCGTAGTGGGACAGGAGCACGTCGTTGACCAACGACCGGATGCCCGGCAGCGGATGACGAGCGTTCTTGTTCGCCTCCACGTCGAGGATGAAGCGGGTGTCGCCCCGGTCGATGAGGTTGCCGACGTACGGCCCGACCTTGACGGCATGGACCTCGAACAGCTTCGCCAGGCCGTTCAGCAAGAACACCAAGCCCATGAAGCCGCGCAACAGCGCCAGCCCACGAGCCAGGCTGACCGCGGACGGCAGCAGCGGACCGTCGACGGCGACCGATGGGCGACCCAGCCCAGCGGTTGCACCAGGTGCTGTGGACATGTGGCTCCCTCGATGACAGGCGTGCGTCAGCATGACACGACGGGGCCGGCCTTGATCGAGGACGACGGGGCTCCGGCACCTGCTGAGCTCACGCCTTCTCACGAAGAGACCTGACGTCACGGCTGGGCCGCCGCGACGTCGCGGTCGGCCTTCTCCCGCCCTCGGCGGTGAGAGGATCACGGTGTTGTCTAGTACCGGGTTCGGTGGAGGGTCTGAACTCACGCGGAGCCTGTTGCTCCGATGAGGTTGTGACTGCGGTGCAGGGCTTCGAACTCGACGGGCGGGATGAGCCCGAGCTCGCCGTGTAGCCGTCGGAAGTTGAACCAGTCGATGTACTCGGCGACGGCGATCTCGAGGTCGTCGATGTTCTTCCAGGGTCCGCGGTTGCGGACGAGCTCGGCCTTGAACAGGCTGTTGAACGCCTCGGCCATCGCGTTGTCGTAACTGTCGCCGGTGCTTCCCACAG
>JBKJQM010000341.1:0-12571 GCA_046594005.1 Mycobacteriales bacterium | reverse complement strand
CTCGCGCAGGACGATGGCACCGAGCCGCTCGACGTCGCGTGCCCGCACGTCGCCGTCGGCCCATGTCACCTCCGTCCCCTCCGAGAGCAGGCTGCCGGCGGCCTCGCGCGCGGTCGCCTCGTCGACCGTGACGGCCAGGCGCACCCGCGCGTCGCGCCGGCCGGGGGAGCGGTCCGCGACGGCGACGGCCAGCCAGGGCGAGCCGCTCAGGGCGCTGCCAGGCGGGAGCTCGGCTGCGGTGCCGCCCGCCATCAGGTAGGTGGACGAGCCGGTGCTCCGCTGCCGGGCCAGGCGCTCCGGGAACGCCAACCCCACGACGAGTGCTGCCGACAGGTCCACGGGCAGCCCGGCATCAGGCGTCTTCGGTACGGCGCGGGACAGCCGGCGCACCTCGTCCCCCCAGCGCCGGGTCGTGCCCCGGTCCTGGCCGGTGCGCAGCCGCCGCAGCGCCGCCGCGAGGTCGTCCCCCTGCCCCGCGAGGCTGTCGTCGGACAGGACTGCGACCACCTCAGCAGCGCGCCGGGAGCCGACCAGGGGTGCGCCGTCCAGCAGCGCCCGGGCCAGCCGCGGTTGCGCGCCCACAGCCGTCAGCCGGCGCCCTCGCACGGTCACGGCACCGTCGACGTCGATAGCGCCGAGTCCCCGCAGGACCTGTCCGGCCACCTCGGCGGCGCCGGCCGGCAGCGGGTCGAGCAGGGCCAGGCCGCGCCCGCCGGGGGCGCCCCAGCAGGCGAGCTCGAGGGAGAAGGCGGTCAGGTCGGCCGTGGCGACCTCCGGCTCGGCGTGAGCGGGCAGCCGGTCGTGGTCGGCCGCCGACCAGCAGCGGTAGACCCGTCCGGGTCCCTCGCGGCCGGCGCGGCCGGCCCGTTGATGGGCTGACGCCTTCGACACCGGGACGGTCACGAGCGAGCCGAGGCCGCGGGCGAGGTCGGTGCGGGGGACCCGTGCCAGCCCAGCGTCGACCACCGTGCGGACGCCGGGGACGGTCAGGCTGCTCTCGGCGACGGCGGTCGCCAGGACGACGCGGCGGCCCGGCCGGACCTCCAGCGCAGCGTCCTGCGCGGCGGGTGACAGGCGGCCGTGCAGCGGCACCACGTCGAGGCCGTGCAGTCTGCCGGCGACGGCCGTCACCTCGCCAGCACCCGGCAGGAACACCAGCAGATCCCCTGTGGTCTCGGCGAAAGCGCGCCGGATGACGGCGGCGACGTGGTCGAGCAGCCGGGGATCCACCCGCAGTCCGTACGCCGGCGCGACGGGCGGCACCGGCGGGCACCAGACGACCTCGACGTCGTGCAGCGCTCCCGTCGCCTCCACGACCGGGACGCCGCCGAGCGCAGTCGCCAGGCGCTCGGCCTGGGCCGTGGCGGACATGGCCAACAGCAGGAGGTCGGGACGCAGCGCGGCGCGTACGTCGACGCCGAAGGCCACGGCGAGGTCGGTGTCGAGGTGTCGCTCGTGGCACTCGTCGAGGACGACGGCGTCGGTGCCGACGAGCTCGGCGTCGCGTTGGAGGCGCCGCACCAGGACGCCCGTCGTCACGACCTCTATGCGGGTCGTCGGGCCGACGGTGCTCTCACCGCGGACCGTGTGCCCGACCGTGCCGCCGAGTCGTTCCCCGAGCAGGTACGCCATCCGGCGGGCGGCGGCGCGGGCGGCCACCCGCCGGGGCTCCGCCACCACGACCCGCCCGGGGACCAGGCCTGCGAGGGCCAGCGGGACCAGCGTCGTCTTGCCGGTCCCCGGAGGGGCGACCAGGATCGCGGCGCCCGCCGCCTGCAGAGCCGTCGAGAGCGACGGCAGGACGGCCCGCACCGGCAGGTCGGTCCCGGGGGTCCCGGCGGGCGGCAGCACCCGGCCAGTCTCGTGGACGGACGCCTACAGGAACTCCACCCGGACCTCGTCCGTCGTGGCCCGCGACTGGCAGGTCAGGACGACCCCCGCGGCCAGCTCGTCGGGCTCGAGCGCGTAGTTGACCTGCATCTCGACGTCGCCGGAGACCAGCCGGGCGCGGCAGGTCCCGCAGACTCCGCCCTTGCACGCGTACGGGGCGTCGGGCCGCACCGCGAGAACTGCATCCAGCAGGGCGGTCTCGCGGTCCACCGTCAGGGTCGTCGTCCGGCCGTGCAGCACAGCGGTCACGACGGAGGTCCCGGGCAGGGCGCCCTCGGGCCGGGCCGCGCGCGGCGGCGGCGGGTCCGCGTGGAACAGCTCGACGTGCACAGCGCTCGCCGGGACACCCGCGTCCGCCAGCGCCCGCCGGCCGTCCTCCACCACGCCGAAGGGGCCGCAGAGGTACCACTCGTCGACGTCGCCGACGGGCAGCAGCGTCGCGAACAGGCGGTCGAACCGCTCGCGGTCCAGGCGGCCGCTGAGCAGGTCCGAGGCCTGCTCCTCACGGGACAGCACGTGCAGCAGCTCGAGGCGGGTGCCGAAGCGGTCCTTCAGATCCGCCAGCTCCTCCAGGAACATCACGTCGCGGGCGGTGCGGTTGCCGTACAGGACGGCGACGGTGCTGGCGGGCTCGACGTCCAGGACGGTCCAGGCGATCGACAGGACCGGTGTGATGCCGCTGCCGGCGGCGACCAGCCCGTAGCGGCGGGACCGGTCGGGGTCCACCTGCGGGCCGAAGCGGCCCGCCGGCGGCAGGACCTCCAGGACGTCTCCCGGGCGCAGCTGCCCGGTCAGCCAGGTGGAGAAGGCGCCGCCCTCGAGGCGCTTGACCGCCACGCGCAGCGGGCCGCCGTCGGCGGAGGAGCAGACGGAGTAGGTGCGCCGCAGGTCCTCGCCGCCGATGACGCGCCGCAGGGTCAGGTGCTGGCCGGGGGAGAAGCGGAAGGTCTCCCGCAGGTGCTCCGGGACGTCGAAGCCGATGACGACGGCGTCGTCGGTCAGCCGCTCCACGTCGGAGACGGTCAGCCGCGAGAAGCCCGCAGCCGTAGCCACATCCAGCACTAGTGGTCCTTGAACAGGTCGAACGGCTCGCGGCAGGTCACACAGCGCCACAGCGCCTTGCACGAGGTCGAGCCGAACCGTGACAGCTCCTCGGTCGCCGCGGACCCGCAGTGCGGGCAGGCCACCGGGCGGCGGCCGAGCACGACGTCGACGGGACCGGCCGAGCGGCTCGGCGGCGCGATGCCGTGCTCCTGCAGGGCAGCGCGACCGCGGTCGGTCATCCACGCGGTCGTCCAGGCCGGCGACAGCTCGGTGACCACCTCCACGTCGGCGCAGCCGTGGGCCGCCAGCACGGTGCGGATGTCGTCGCGGATCTCGTCCATCGCCGGGCAGCCGGAGTAGGTCGGCGTGACGGTGACGGTGATCCGGCCGCCCTCCACCCGTACGTGCCGCAGCACGCCGAGGTCGGCGATCGTCAGGACAGGCAGCTCGGGGTCGAAGACCTCGTCGAGAGCCGCCCGCACCTCTGCGGCGGTCGTCACCAGCGCGCCCCGGGGTGGCTGCGGTGCAGGTGCTGCAGCTCGGCGAGCAGGTGGCCGAAGGACGTGAGGTGCTGCCCGGCCCGGCCGCCGGTCGGCCGCCACGTCGTCTCCGGCAGCACGAGCGTGGCCTCGACCAGCACGTGCTCGACGGTCTGCCGCCAGATGTGCTGCAGCGCAACGGGATCGGCGGCGACGCCGCGCGCGACGAGGCGCTCCACGAGCTCGTCCACCTCGAACAGCTCCTCGGCGTACGGCCACACCTCGTCCAGCCCTGCCTGCACGCGGCGGTGCGACTCGTCGGTCCCGTCGCCGAGCCGCACGACCCACGTGCGTGCATGGTCGAGGTGGTAGGCCGCCTCCTTGACCGCCTTGCCGGCGATCGCCGCGACGTCGGCGTCTGTGGACGACGTCAGCGCCTCCCACAGCGGCAGGGCGTACGCCGACACCAGCAGCTGCCGGGCGATCGTGCGGCCGAAGTCCCCGCCGTCGGCCTGGTGCAGCAGCGAGCAGGTGAAGTCCGGCTCGTCGCGCAGGAACGCCAGGTCGTCCTCGCTGCGCCCCTTGCCCTCGCGCTCGCCGGCCAGGGTGAGCAGTGAGCGCGCCTGGCCGAGCAGGTCGAGCGCGAGGTTCAGCAGGGCCACGTCCTCCTCGAGGGTCGGCGACCGGGCCGCCCACTCGCACAGCCGTTGGGCCAGGACGAGGCCGTCGTCGCCGAGCCGCAGGCAGTACGCCGCCACGTCGAGGTCGACGCCCGTGCCCACCGCTGCGGTCACAGGTGCTGCACCTCGGCCGGCACGTCGTAGAACGTCGGGTGCCGGTAGGGCTTGTCGCCGGCCGGGTCGAAGAAGGCGTCCTTCTCGTCCGGACTGCTGGCCACGACCTGCTCGGCGGGGACCACCCAGATGCTGACGCCCTCCTGCCGCCGCGTGTAGAGGTCCCGCGCGTGCAGCAGTGCGAGGTGCGCGTCGGCCGCGTGCAGGCTGCCCACGTGCGTGTGCGACAGGCCCCGGCGGCTGCGGACGAACACCTCCCACAAGGGCGTGCTCATGCGGCGCGCTCGGCGTGCTTGGCGGCGTAGGCAGCGGCGGCCTCGCGCACCCACGCGCCGTCCTCATGCGCCGCGACGCGGTTGCGCAGGCGCTCGCGGTTGCAGGGCCCGTCGCCGCGCATCACGGTGAAGAACTCGTCCCAGTCGATCTCGCCGAACCGGTGGACGCCCGCGTCCTCGTCCCAGCGCAGGTCCGGGTCGGGCACGACGAGGCCCAGATACGCCGCCTGCGGCACCGTGGCGTCCACGAAGCGCTGGCGCAGCTCGTCGTTGCTGAACCGCTTGATGCCCCAGGCCATCGACTGCGCGCTGTTCGGCGACGCGTCGTCCGACGGACCGAACATCATCAGCGCGGGCCACCACCAGCGGTCGAGGGCGTCCTGCGACATGCGGCGCTGCTCGGGGGTGCCGTTCGCGAGGACCGTCATGGCTTCGAAGCCCTGTCGCTGGTGGAAGCTCTCCTCCTTGCAGATCCGGACCATGGCGCGGGCGTACGGCCCGTACGAGCACCGGGTCAGCGGAACCTGGTTCATGATCGCGGCGCCGTCGACGAGCCAGCCGATCGCGGCGACGTCCGCCCAGCTGGTCGCTGGGTAGTTGAAGATCGTGGAGTACTTCTGGCGGCCGGTGTGCAGCAGGTCGAGCAGCTCCTCGCGGTCGATGCCGAGGGTCTCCGCGGCGGAGTACAGGTAGAGCCCGTGGCCCGCCTCGTCCTGCACCTTGGCCACGAGGACAGCCTTGCGGCGCAGCGACGGGGCCCGGGTGATCCAGCCGCCCTCCGGCTGCATCCCGATGATCTCGGAGTGGGCGTGCTGGGCGATCTGCCGCACGAGCGTGCGGCGGTACGCCTCCGGCATCTCGTCGCGGGGCTCGACCCGCCCGTCGGACGCGACGAGGTCGTCGAAGGCCGTGTGCGCGGTGCTTCCATCCATGAGGCCCCCAATTACCGAACGCTCGGTCGGATGCTCGTCCTGCTGACGGGCGCTGTCAAGCAGGGCTAGCGTGCGCGGCGTGACCGCACCGGTGCGCGGACGGCCGCCACGGCACACTCCGGACCAGCTGCTCGCCCTGGTCACGGAGGAGTTCATCGCGCGTGGCTACGACGCGACGACGATGGAGGACCTGGGCCGGGCGACCGGCATGACCAAGTCCTCGCTCTACCACCACGTCGCGGGCAAGGAGGAGTTCCTCCGGCTCGCGGTCTGCCGCGCGCTCGACGCGCTGTTCGCCGTCCTCGAGGAGCCGGCGGCGAACTCGGGACCCTCGGTGCAGCGGCTCGAGCACGTCGTGCGGCGCAGCGCCGAGGTGCTGGCCGAGGAGCTGCCGTACGTCACCCTGCTGCTGCGGGTCCGTGGCAACACGACGGCTGAGAAGTGGGCGTTGAGCCGGCGGCGCGACTTCGACCGCAGGCTGGCGCGGCTGGTGCAGGAGGCCATCGACGAGGGCGACGTGCGGGCCGACCTCGACCCGCGCCTGGTCACCAGGCTCCTGTTCGGGATGGTGAACAGCGTGGTCGAGTGGCTGCGCCCCGGGCAGCCCTCGCGCGGGCTGGCGGACGCACTCAGCGCCCTGGCGTTCGACGGGCTGCGCCGGCGTCCTTGACCCCTCCAGCGGCGGGACGCCACAGTGCCGCCGTGCTGCAGAGCTGGGTCGCCGAGAGCTGGGTCTCCGCCGACGACGACGGTGCACCGCTGCTCGACGCCCTGACCGGTGCGGAGGTCGCGCGGATCAGCACCGGCCCGACGCCGATCGCCGCTGCGCTCCGCCACGCACGCACGGTCGGCGGACCTGCGCTGCGGTCGCTGTCGTTCCCGGAGCGCTCGGCACTGCTGAAGCAGCTCGGCACCGCCCTGCAGGCGCGGTCGGAGGAGCTGGTCCAGCTGTCCTACTCGACGGGGGCGACGCGGGCCGACAGCGCCGTCGATGTCGACGGTGGCATCGGCACGCTGCTCGCGTACGCCTCCCGCGGACGCAAGGAGCTGCCGGCCGGGCACGTCCTGACCGACGGTCCCGCCGAGCCGCTGGGTCGCAGCGGTGCCTTCGTGGGCCAGCACCTGCTGACGCCCCGAACGGGTGCCGCGGTCCAGGTGAACGCCTACAACTTCCCTGTCTGGGGCGTGCTCGAGAAGCTGGCGCCGGCGCTCCTGGCCGGAGTCCCGTCGATCGTCAAGCCCGCCCCGCAGACCGCCTACGTGACCGAGCACCTCGTCCGTCTGCTCGCCGACTCCGGCCTGCTGCCCGAGGGCGCGCTGCAGCTCGTGCTCGGCTCTCCGGAGGGACTGCTCGACGGGCTAGACGGCCAGGACTCCCTGTGGTTCACCGGTTCTGCCGAGACCGCCGCACGCCTGCGGGCGCACCCGGCCGTCGTGGAGCGGGGGCTGCGACTCAACGCCGAGGCCGACTCGCTGAACAGCTGCGTGCTCGGCCCGGACGGGGAGCTGCTCGACCTGTTCGTCGCGGAGGTCGTCCGCGAGATGACCATCAAAGCCGGGCAGCGCTGCACGGCGATCCGGCGGGCGTTCGTGCCGCGGCACCTGCTGGACGACGCGGAGCAGGCGCTGCGCTCGGCGCTCGCCGAGGTCGTCGTGGGTGACCCGCGCGACCCGGCGACCGGGATGGGCGCCCTGGTGAGCACGGCGCAGCGCGATCGCGTCGGCGACGCGGTGCGGCAGCTCGGCGGTGTGCCCGGAGACGAGCGACTGCCCGGCGCGCTGATGGCGCCGGTGCTGCTGCGGTGCGACGACGCGGACCGCGCAGCGGTGCACGAGGTGGAGGCGTTCGGCCCGGTGGCGACCCTGCTGCCGTACGACAGCCCGACGCACGTCGTGGAGCTGATGGCCCGCGGCCGGGGGAGCCTGGTCGCGTCCGTCGTCAGTGCGGACCGGGACGTCGTGCGCGAGGTGGTGCTGGGGGCTGCTGCCTTCCACGGCCGGGTGCTGGTGCTCGACCGCACGACCGCCCCCTCGTCGACGGGGCACGGGTCACCGCTGCCGGGGCTGGTCCACGGCGGGCCCGGGCGTGCCGGCGGCGGCGAGGAGCTGGGCGGGATGCGGGCCGTGCACGCGCACCTGCAGCGGACGGCAGTGCAGGCGTCACCGGAGGTGCTCACCGCGCTGACGGGGACGTTCACGCGCGGCGCCATCCGTACGACCTCGGACGTCCACCCGTTCCGCAGGACGATGCGCGAGCTGCAGGTGGGCGACACGGTGGTGACGGCCCGCCGCACCGTGACGGCGCAGGACGTCTCGCACTTCGCCGAGTTCACCGGCGACACGTTCTACGCGCACACCGACGAGCGGGCCGCCGCGGCCAACCCGCTGTTCGGCGGCATCGTCGCCCACGGCTACCTCGTGCTGTCACTCGCCGCCGGGCTGTTCGTGGACCCCGCGCCGGGGCCGGTGCTCGCCAACACCGGGCTCGACCGGCTGCGCTTCATCAAGCCCGTGAAGCCCGGCGACTCGATCCGGGTGACGCTCACCTGCGCCGCCAAGACCCCGCGCACGAAGGACCAGGGGGAGGTGCGCTGGGACGTCCAGGTGCACGACCAGGACGACGTGGTCGTCGCCTCCTACGAGCTGCTCACGATGGTCGCCGCAGGCTGAGGGTGGTGTCGCGGCCAGCGGGGCAGGAGAGCCGGCGCACGGCCTGAGCGGCGACGAGGTGGACCCCGCGGCGTACGTGGAGGAGCACTCGTAGGGTCCCTCACATGGGCGACCCGGACGTGCACGCGTGGAGGCGGGCCGCCTTCGCCCTGTTCGCCGTCGCTGCGGGCACCAACGTGCCGACGCCGCTGCTGCTCGTCTACCGCGACACCCTGGACATCGGACCGGACGTCCTGACGGCCGTCTTCGGCTCGTACGCAGCAGGTCTCGTGCCGGCCCTCGCACTGGCAGGGCAGGCGTCCGACCGATGGGGCAGGCGCGCGATCGTGCTGCCGTGCATGGTGCTGGCGGCGCTCACGTCGCTGCTGCTGATCGCTGCGGCGCACTCGCTCCCGGTCCTGTTCGCGGGGCGGATGCTGCAGGGGGCCGTGAGCGGCGCCGTCTTCAGCGTGGGCAGCGCGTGGGTCGCCGAGCTGTCCGCGGTCGGCGGTGACGGCGCGGCCGGCCGGCGGGCCGCGGTCGCGATGACCGCGGGCTTCTCGATCGGTCCGCTGGTCGCCGGCGTGCTGGGGGAGTACGCACCGCTGCCGACGACGCTGCCGTACCTCCTGCACGTCGCGCTCGTCGCCGTCGGCCTCGCCGTCGCCGTGCGGCTGCCGGAGACGGTCGACCTCGTGCGGCACGACGACCGACCGGCCAAGGGCCCGCTCGTCGAGCCGGCAGACAGGTTCGTGCTGCTCACCGTGCTGGCGCCGCTGGCCGTGTGCGTCTACGCCTTCCCGTCCGTCGTGATCTCCGCCGTGCCGCTGCTCGTGCAGACCAGCGCCCCGCCGGTGCTGCTCACGGGAGTGCTCGCGGGCATCACGCTGGGCGCCGGCACGCTCGCGGCGCCGCTGCAGCGCCGCCTGGGGCGATGGACGGCGGTGACCGCGACCTCCTGCGGCGCGGCGGGTTTCGCACTCGCGACCCTGGGCTCGGGCACCGGCTCGCCGCCCCTGCTACTGGCCGCAGCGCTGCTGCTGGGGTCCGGTGGCGGCCTCGCCCTCGCCTCGGGCCTCGCGCTCACGGCCCGCCTCGCCCGCCCGGGACGGCGCGGCGCCCTCTCGGCGGTGTTCCTGGGGTGCGCCTACCTCGGGTTCGGCTGCCCCTTCCTCACCGCCGTCACCGCGGAGGCGACCGCCGTGCAGGTGCCGCTGGCCGCCGCCGCCGTCCTGGTCGCCCTCCTCGGCGCCCGGCTGGCGGTCGCCACCCGCCAGGGCAGCCTCAGCGGCTAGCGTCCCGGTCGTGAGCGCCGACGACCCGAGGCGGCGCGTCCCGCGCACCGACACCGCCCTCGCCGACCCCCGGCTGGTCGCCGCCGCGGCGCGCCTCGGCGGGGCTGCCGTGAAGGACGCCGTGCTGCGGGCGCAGGCGCGGGCCCGCAGCGGTGAGCTGCCGCCCGAGCGGGTGGTCGACGCCGCGGTCGCCGACCTGCCCGCGCTCGCGACGACGCTGCGGCGGGTGCTCAACGCGACCGGAGTCGTCCTGCACACCAACCTCGGCCGGGCACCGCTGTCGCGCGCAGCCGTGGACGCACTCGGTGCGGCTGCGGGCTACGTCGACGTCGAGTACGACGTGACCGACGGCAGTCGCGCCCGCCGTGGCCGTGGGGCCCTGGCTGCCCTGCGTGCCGCGGTGCCCGACGCCGAGGACGTCCTGGTCGTCAACAACGGCGCCGCCGCACTGGTCCTCGCCACCACGGCGCTGGCCGCGGGCCGGGAGGTGGTCGTCAGCCGCGGCGAGATGGTCGAGATCGGTGACGGCTTCCGGCTGCCCGACCTCATCGCCAGCACCGGCGCACGGCTGCGCGAGGTCGGCACCACGAACCGCACGCACCTGCGGGACTACGCCGAGGCGGTGGGCCCGGACACCGGCTGCATCCTCAAGGTGCACCCCAGCAACTTCCGGGTGGAGGGGTTCGCGAGCGCCGTCGACGTCGCCGAGCTGGCGGGCCTCGGCGTGCCGGTGGTGGCCGACACCGGCAGCGGACTGCTCGTGCCACACCCCCTGCTTCCCGACGAGCCCGACGCCCAGACCGCCCTTCGGGCAGGCGCTTCCGTGGTGACGGCCAGCGGCGACAAGCTGCTCGGCGGCCCGCAGGCGGGCCTCGTCCTGGGTCGGGCCGACGTGGTCGAGCGGCTCCGCCGGCACCCGCTCGCGCGTGCGCTTCGGGCCGACAAGCTCGCGCTGGCTGCCTTCGAGGCGACGCTGCGCGGGCCGGTGACTCCGACCTGGACGGCGCTGACCGCCGACCCGGAGGCACTGCGCCGTCGGTGCGAGGCGCTCGCGGCTGACGTCGGAGGGGAGGTGCTCGCGAGCGACGGGGCCGTCGGCGGGGGAGGCGCACCGGGGCAGTCGCTCCCCGGCTGGGCCGTGGCGCTGCCGGCGTCCTACGCGCCACGGCTGCGCGCCGGGACGCCCTGCGTGGTCGGTCGTGTCGAGCGCGACCGCTGCCTGCTCGACCTGCGCTGCATCGACCCGGCCGACGACGCGCAGGTGCGTGCGGCGGTGCGCGCGTGCACGTCGTAGCCACGGCAGGCCACGTCGACCACGGCAAGAGCACCCTGGTCCGCGCGCTGACCGGCATGGAGCCCGACCGCTGGGCCGAGGAGCGCCGCCGCGGCATGACGATCGACCTCGGCTACGCCTGGTCGTCGCTGCCGACCGGTCAGGTCCTCGGGTTCGTCGACGTGCCAGGCCATGCGAGGTTCATCGGCAACATGCTGGCCGGCATCGGACCCGCGCCGGCAGTGCTATTCGTGGTGGCGGCCGACGAGGGCTGGCGGCGGCAGTCCGGCGAGCACCTGGCCGCGGTGCACGCGCTCGGACTGACGTCAGGACTGCTCGCGGTCACCCGCAGCGACCTCGCCGACCCTGCTGCGGCGACCGCTGAAGCGCTGGAGCAGCTGAGGACCTCGAGCCTCGGTGACGTCGAGGCGGTGGCCGTCTCGGGGGCGACCGGCCAGGGGCTGCCCGACCTGCAGGCCGCCCTCGCTCGGCTCGTCGGCGGGCTGCCGGTCCCCGATGCGACCGCCCCGGTGCGGCTCTGGGTCGACCGGTCGTTCACGGTGCGCGGCAGCGGCACGGTGGTCACCGGCACCCTCGCCGCCGGCACCCTACGCACCGGTGACGCCCTCCAGCTCGGGGACCGCACGGTCCGCGTTCGCGCGCTGCAGAGCCTCGGCACCGCGTACGACGAGGTGACCGCGGTCGCGCGCGTCGCGGTGAACCTGCGCGGCGTCGAGCGCGAGGAGGTGGGCCGCGGTGACGCCTTGCTGACGCCGGGTGCCTGGCGGGCGACCTCGGTGCTCGACGCACGGGTGTCGGCCGACCCGCGGGAGCTGCCGGCCGAGCTCGTCCTGCACGTCGGCTCCACGGCCGTGGCGGTGCGCGTGCGACCGCTGGGTGCCGATGCCGCCCGCCTGCAGCTGCACCGGCCGCTGCCGCTGCGGGCCGGGGACCGGGCGCTCCTGCGTGACCCGGGTGCGCAGGCCGTCGCCGCCGGAGTCCTCGTCCTCGACGTCGACCCGCCCGAGCTGCGCCGCCGAGGTGCCGCCGTCGAGCGGGCGACGGCTCTCTCGGGCGCAGACGGCACCCCCGACCTCGTCGCCGAGGTGGCCCGCCGAGGAGCCGCCCGGCGCACCGACCTCGCCGCGGTCGGCGTGTCCCTGGACGACCTGTCCGGCGTCCATGTCGAGGGCGACTGGCTGGTCGACCGCGGCACGTGGTCCCGGTGGGCAGCGGCCCTGGCCGTGGCGGTCGACGCCCACGCGCTGGCGGTACCGCTCGACATCGGCCTGCCCGCGGAGGCCGCCAGACAGGCTGCCGGCGTGCCCGACCTCCGGCTGCTGCCCGCGCTGCTGGGTCCCGCCGGGCTCGAAGCGGCCCAGGGACGGCTGCGCCGCCCCGGGACGCGCGCGGACCTCGGAGCCGCCGAGGCCGGCGTCGCCGCGCTGGAAGCCCGGCTGTCCGCCGACCCCTTCGCCGCGCCGGAGCAGCCGGACCTCGACGCCCTGCGGCTGGGCGTGCGCGAGCTGGCCGCCGCCGAGCGCGCCGGTCGGCTCCTGCGGCTGCCCGACGACGTGGTCCTGCTCCCGGACGGCCCGGCCCGTGCGATGCGCGTCCTGGCCGCGCTCGCGCAGCCGTTCACCCTCAGCCAGGCGCGTCAGGCCCTCGGTACGACGCGGCGGGTCGCCGTCCCGCTGCTCGAGCACCTGGACGGCCGCGGCTGGACGCGGCGGCTCGACGGCAGCCTGCGGGAGGTCCGGCGCGGGGGATAGCGTTCGCCGCCTACCCAGGAGGTTCCCGTGCCCCAGGAAGTCCGCGGAGTCGTCGCCCTGTCGAAGGGCGCTCCCGTCACGGTGGAGACCATCGTGATCCCCGACCCCGGGCCGTCCGAGGTCGTCGTGAAGGTCGGTGTGGCAGACGCCGCACGTCTCGACCTTCAC